>JABAYZ010000229.1 GCA_018608735.1 Flavobacteriaceae bacterium
GATATACAAAGTACAATGTTTTTAAAGCTAACATCTAACTTACTGGCTTTTTGTAAATCATAAATTTCAAATACAGTTCCAAAAAGTGTAATATAAATAGCTAATACAACAAGAGGAACCGTATTTTCTACAGATATACTTAAATATTCAAAATCTGTATAAATAGAGAGAATGTAAATTCCCAAAAAAGCCATTAAAATATCTAAAAGACCTAAAAGGACTTTTCGCTCCGATATTTCGAAATGGATGCCATTTTTTTGTTTCATTGGTCAGATTAATAGCACCGTAAAGATAGACCTCTTAAACAAAAAACAAATCTTAAAGTGCTTTAAAAATAGTATGCCATTGATTTTTTAAAGACTGCCAATCAAAACATTCTGCATTTTTCCTAGCATTAGTGGATAAATTCACTCTTAATTTTTCATCTTTAAAAATCCTGATAATATTTTTTGCCATTACATTTGCGTCATTTTTTGGGGACAAGAGACCTTCTTCTTCATTTTTTATCAAAAAAGGAATACCGCCGACATCGGTACTTGCAATCGGAAAGCCCAATGCCATAGCTTCAATAATACTTAACGGCATATTATCATAATTGGTGGTATTCATGAAGATATTATAATCCTCAGAGATATTAACCCATTCTTCTTTTGTCAATTTACCTGCAAACTTAGTTTTGACACCTATATTTTTTGCATATGTTTTAACCTTTTCTAAGCTACCATCTGTATCTGGTCCTATCATGCAAAGTTCTGCTTCATGACCCAATTCTTTTAAAAGTATCAAGACGTCTATAGCCATAATAGGATTATAAATTTTTGAAAACGAACGTACCCAAAGTAACCTGATTGTATTAAATGATTTAGGGTAAACTGCATAGTTTTCTAAAGAAATGCTATTAGGTATATATTCGACATTATCATATCCTTTTTTAGAAAAAGCATTTTTGAGATATATGGAAGGTGAAATATTTTTAAAACTATTATTAAAAATTGAAGCAGATAATTTTGGGTTTTTCTCTAAACGTTCTGGTAAATTTCCACCATGAAGCACAGGTAGATAAGGAATATTAAGTAATCGACACACTAAACTACAAGTGTAGGCATAATAAAAATTTTGTGTACTGTAAGTATCTATTAAAACTGCATCCGCCCATTTCGAATTCCATATGCAACTCCATAACATATCTAGTAATCGAAGAAGTTTGTTTCTTTTCGAAGAAGCATAGCACAGATTATAGCCTTCAGATTCTAGTAATACCCCCAAAACCTGTATAGATGAAATATTGGCTTTAGCCGTGTTTAAGTTGTTTCCTATGTACAGGAGGTTTTTCATATGTTACATTTAGTAAAGCCAAAGCATATAAAACAGCTGGAGCGGCAATACGAATTCCGGAGTGATTAATTGTGGCAAACCAAAATGCCAAAAAGGAAAAGAAAAAAATATTCCGTCGGTTATTAGCACGATAGCTTAAGGGCTTCAATAGCAAAATCAATAAACAAATGATGCCAAATAAACCATGTTCAGATAGTAGTCGACCAATTTCGTTGTGTGATGGCAATCGTTGTCCTGTTTCTTCTATACGCTTGTCTTTTACCCTAGAGGCTCCAATACCTAAAAACGGATTTTCAATAAATCCATCTATCTCCTCAATAAATAAATCCAATCGTCCTGTGGCTAAATCTTTCTTTTCACGACCTAAAGCATCTTGGTTGGCATAACGCTTGTCGATTAAACCTCTGGTTTGGTTAGAACTAATGACCCATGTGGCGCCTAAAATTCCGCCCAATAAAATCACGGACACAAATAACGGAACCAATCGTCTTACGCGTATTTTTATGGCAACCGTTCCTAAAAAAGCCAAAACAACTATTGCTGCAACCAAAACACCACCACGACTAAAGGTCACAATAGCTCTAAAAGCCATTGCACTTAAAATCACAAGATTCAAAATTTTTAAAAAGAGACTTGGCGATTTTAAAACCAATCTCACCGTGATACAAAACATACCCAAACCTAAGATTGTTGATACTTGATTTGGCCCAAAACCTCCAGATAACGCTGAGTTAGATGCTGTACCACTTAATCGGTCCTTTATAGAAGGTGTGTACAAAAACAAATAGGTAGTTGTAGATATGATAGGTAGTAAAATATACAGAATAAGTTTATGAACTTGCTGATGTGTCACTTTACGGTCGTAACAAAAAAGGGCTGCTAAACCCAAACAAACGGGTCCGCTTAATACAAAGAGAATATTGGTTCTAAAGTTCGCAGAAAACGAAAGTGTGGTTGATGCTACGACTATAGACGGTATTAATAAAACCAAATATATAAAGTAGGCATAACCTTTCCCCGAAACACCGCGATAAAACATGCCTATTAATACAAAAAGAATCACCAAATATTTTGATGCTTCATAGGCCAAACCACCTTTGGTCATCCGGAATAATATTTCAATACCGCAAAAATAAGCACAACCCAAAAGCACATTCATGGTAAGCTCTCGAGGTTTAGACATCACAATACGGTATAAAAAATACCCCATGATTGCCAAAAAGAAAATTTTAGCAAACGGCTTAAACACAAAGAATACCAAACCTAAGCCAATATGAAAAATGACCAGTTGTGTGTATCTATCTATTTGTAATAAGCGTTGTCTCACTGTGGTCTAAGATAAGAGTTCTGAAAGAATTCGCTGCGTATAATGCTCAAAAGTAAAACGCTTGGCAAAATCTTGGCTATGCATCAACAAATTGGAATAATCTTCCGTACTAAGCTGAAGTGCACGTTGCAATTGTAAAAGCATCCCTTCTGAAGTTATTGGCGAAACGATATAACCATTTTCACCATCTTTAACATATTGTGCTATTGCTGAAACATCAGAAACAATCGGAATACAACCATAATTTGAAGCCTCTGCAATCACCTTAGGAAAACCTTCCGAAGCAGAAGTTGGCATTAAAAAAAAATGGCTTCTTTTATAAATATCGAAGACTGCCTCTCTATTTAGATAACCGTGAAACTTAAAATTGATATCGGATGATTGCGCCTTTAGTTCAAATTTAGCTTTTTCTTTACCGTCTCCTACCAAATGTACGTCTCCTAAGCTACTTTTCTGAATTTCAGTCAAACTATTAAAAGCTTCAATAATTCGCCCAACACCTTTCGGAGTTTCTAAACGGCCAACATAACAGAAATTTAGTTTATCCTCTAATTGCTTTTGTGAAATAACAGTTTTACCTTTTGTCAAATCGTCTTCAGTCAAACAAGGATTTTCAAAAGTCAAGCAATGCTTGGGCTGATTTGGCCAAGCCCCATTAATAGTCACCGTTCGAGATTGGTTCTTTAATAACCAACGTTGCAATCGATAACCCAATGGTGGCCGCTCTTGATTCCAATTTCCGGCATATTTATACCAGCCTTTTTTCTGGGAAAACCAAGTTAAATACGGAATTAAATAAACCCCAATTCCAGTAGGAGTTCTAAGCTGAAAAGCATCTGCATTTCTTATAGATTTCCGAACCATTGAAATCACTTTAGGAATGTATAAAATCGATTTTAACTTACTAAATATTGAAGCGCCTCCTAAAACAGGCAAAGCCACAAAATGGATATTATCATGACTATATGCTGCTGAACTTTTAGGAGCTATACCACTATGAAGCATAGCAACATGTGTAATAGATTCAAAATGTGACGCTAAATGATTGATTTCATTTACAGTTGGACTCCAACCAACGATTGTACCGTCTGTCTTTTTGTAATGCTCTGTATGTGATATAATCAGGAGTCTCATTCTTCTATGCTATCAATATATCCTGTGATAATATTATTCCATTTATGAGCTTCTGCCCATTTTTGAGCATGCAGTTGAAAGTGCTTTTTATTTTCAAGAATGGTAGTAATAGCCTTTATAAACGCTTCAGAATCATTGGCTTTGATTAAAATTCCAGATTTACCATCAGAAATAGCATCTTCAATACCGCAATTTGTTGCGCCAATGGTTGGTAATCCAAAATGATTGGCTTCAATTAAAGCAATACCAAAACCCTCAACGTCTCCAGTTTTTGTGGTTTGACTAAGCATGACACAAATATCGGAATGTTTATAAAATGCATTTAATTCAGCATGATTTACATGTCCGTGAAATGTGACATGTTCTGCCACCCCTAAACTTTCAGCCAATTGCTGAAATTGTTCAGTCTCCGTATTAAATCCTACACAATGGTAATGGATGTTCGGAAATTGTTCTACGAGTTTTGGTAAATGTTTAATTACATTCGCTTGGCCTTTTCGTTCAGTAACATTCCCAACAGTTAAAAGCTTGGGATGTCCTTCTAATTGAAGTGAAACGTCTGCTTCTACATCTTGATTTGATAGCGAAAATCCATTAGGAATAACGGTAATACTCTTGAGTTCCAAATCAGCAACTAAATCTTTTGTAAAGTTTGAAACCGCAACAACCTTATCAAATCGCTTTAAAGATTTATTAATAGATTTTCGCAATCTAATATCGGAAAAATTCACTTCAGTACCGTGAATTATGGCTATAGTCTCAATAGAATGTAAGGACTTTAAAAACGCACCTACCCAAAGTGGGAATTTCCCTGAACACATTAAAATATCAGCCGATTTAGAAAATTTATAAGCCAACCAAATTCGTTTGAGATACATCAAAGCTCGTGGCGATTTTAAACGCACGCGGTATATTTTGCTTTTTAATTCGGAATCAAATTTAGTTTCATTGGCTTTACTGTCCCGCTGGTCTGCAATAACAGAAACCCGATAACCAGATTGCGCCAATTGCTCCGCCAGATTATAAGCGTGATTGCCAATACCACCGGGCAAAGGTGGAAATTCGGACGTTAAAAGGACGATATGTTTTTTGTATTCTGTCACTAAAGCATTTTAATTTTTGGGCCTTCTTTTAATTTCTTGGACGCTAATCGCCATGACTTTACCACCTGAAATACGATAAAAGGCGATAGTAAAACCGCAACAAAACTACTTAGTAGTAACATCAACTTATTGCTTTTGTATTTGTAAGGCAACACAGAAATAGGTACAGTTCTTAAGACAGAAAGTAAGCTCTTCTTCCTTCCAAAATAACGTCTAAAAAAATAAAGAACACTTGGTATTGGTCGCGGTTGAAATAAATTTTTAGTCCGGAAGGCGTCCCAACTTCCCATATCTCGTAATCCACCAGAACCGACTTTAAGATGCAAACGCTTCGCATAAGGATTGGATATGTTTTTATAACCATTAGTAAACGCACGTAAACCAAATTCGCCATCACCCATACGCTGTTTTTCGAACTGTCGGTCAAATAATCCGATAGCTTTAAAAATGGATTTCTTTAAAAGCACATTCCCAGTATCTAATTGGTCGCTAATTTTAAAATGCGCATAATGTGCTGGGGTTTTATCCCCAACTTTAGAAATGGACACACCTGAAGAAATATCGGCTTTAAAATAATCCAATGTTTTTAAATGCTGTGTTATCCAATCGTTTTCAATGCGACTATCATCATCAAACAGCAAAATATAATCGCCTTTAGATTTCGTAATAGCGTTATTTCGCGCCAACCACAGGGCTTTTTCTTTCTGGTATTCTGCATGTAAATCTAAGTTATAACCCTTATAAAATTCGTTTTGAAAAGGTTGGGATTGATCAATGACGATAACTTCAAAATTGGTATAATCTTGCTTTTCTAAATCTTTCAAAACATCTTTTAGATATTCGTAGCGATTAAGTGTTGGGATGATAACTGATACCAGTGGTTTAGATGTAAGAAGCGGGCTTTCAAAATTTGTATAATCAGTATAAGCTACCGTTTCAGAACCTGATGTATATCTTGAAACATGTGTTGTTCCCAAGTAACCTTTGACCTCTTTTATTGGATTATTAAAACTTAAAATTCGGATTACAAAAACGTAGAATACCCAAACTTTGTTAAAATACTTTCTAGAAAACACGTAATTATCATAAACTGAAAGTGATTCAACTGTATCAATACACTTATCAAAATTGATATATCCGTTTTGAATAGCGCGCCAAGATTGGTCATACGATTTAGCCAACTCTGACCTGTATCGCAAATCTTTTTCAAAATTTAAATGGATATAATCATCGGCTTTAGGAAATACCAAGTTTCCTTTTTTAGTTTTTAGACCAAAATAGTGCGTCGGTTGTAGATATTTTAGGAAACTAAATAGCATCTCTTCTCAGTGTTTTAGGTACACAAAAAACATTTAGAGGTAGCACACCATTTCCTTCAAATAACTGAAGTTTCATATCGTAAATATCATAATCGATAGTCTTGAAAAAATCAATGATGTTTTTATCTTCATTGGTTTCTACAATGACAATGGATTGATTTCGTCGCAAAATGGATGCGGCACCTTTCAAGATATCCAACTCTATACCATCGACATCAATTTTTATTAAATCGATGTTAGAAATTTGATGTTCTATAGTAAATTCATCTAACGTAATCATATCAATAGCATAGCTTTCAAATGCAGCTGACATCGCTTCTGTATTAGATGAAAATGCACTCGTATTCAATTTCACTGTTTCTTTTTTTGAGCCAACGGCTAAATTGAAAACTTTAAAATTCGTATTAAATTTAGAATTCGAGGCTATCGTTTTCTGAATAGAACCGTAAAGATTTTTATTTGGCTCAAAAGCCAAAACATTTCCTTTTGAAGCTATAGAATCTGCCCAAACCGAAGCCAAATAGCCAAAATTAGAACCCACATCAAGCACGCATAAATCAGTTCTATCAGGAAAATACAAATCAGTTAATGATAAACTATTACGTAAAACCGTATTCTCAATACCAACGTGTTTCACTTTAGAGGCGATTTTAATCGAGGCTACAAAATTGAAACTTACAAGATGATTTCCATAGGCTCTGTTGACTAAAACTTTTGCAGTTTTAAAGCCTTTTTTTGAGTAAAGCAGTTTCTGCCTTAAACCTTTGAGGATTTTTGACTGTCCTAAACTCTGCTTTAGCGTCTTGGGAACCAAACCATATATATTGACCAAAAGTCTATTCATAAAAATCTATAAAGGCTTGTCGTTGTTGTTCTGTAGTAAATTCATTTAAAACACGTGTTCTGGAAGCATTCTTTATCTGGGATAAAACTAGATTATCTTGTTCTAAAACCCTAAAAATAGTTTCGGACAATGCCTTTGCATTCCTATTTGGCACTACAAAACCAGTTTTTTCATGCAATACATTTTCGGCTAAAGCACCACCATCAGAAACAATACACAAACAACCCATCGCTTGGGCTTCTAAAATCGCATTACAAAACCCTTCAGAATGACTGTATTGCAAATAGATATCCGTGTTTTTTAAATGACCTAAAGTATCGCTATGAGATAACTTTCCAATAAAACTTACAGAATCTTCCAAATCCAATTCATGCACCGCATATCGTAAAGATTCGTATTCAGGGCCATCGCCTATAATTTCATAATTAAAGTTTACACCCTTAGATTTAAGAATAGCTAATGCCTCTAAAGTATAATCCAAGCCTTTAATCCAATGCAATCTTGCTATTGTTGTGATTTTGATGGGGACGCGAAAGTCACTTTCGTTTTTATTTTCAAACAATGCTTTGTTTACAGCAGGAAATATAATAGCGGACGGTACAGCTATTTGTAAACCATGACTATAAGCTTTTTGCAACATGTATTTAGAAATCGCATGCACTTTATCTACCTTTTTCCAAACCAAGTCATAACAGTCTTTATGCTTTAAAGGATACACATCCATATCATAACCACGACAGCTCACTGCCATTTTTGCCCCAATACTTTCAGCAACATGTTCACTATCAATAGCCAAAGTTGTAAATCCAAAATGTATCCAATCGAGATTAGCTTTTAAGACATGTGCATTTATGAATGTGTTTCTAAAAATTTCTTTTGTACGTCTTCCAGATGCTTTTTCTAAAGTGATAAATTGTTGCAAGCGTTTAAATCGGAATAGTAGTCCAACAAAGACCAATACCATTTTTATAATTTGAACAATTGGGTTTTTACTCACTTTAGGAGCTAAAACAACTTTGCAACCGCTAAAGCTGCTACTATTATCTCGAACGTATAAGGTTACATCATGACCATAATCTAATAGCCCTTTAATTTTCGAAGTAAAAAAGGTTTCAGAATACGATGGTGGCTTTGCCAAAATGATGCCTATTCTCATTAGCCCAATTTCAACATATTAAAATATAATTCTTCGTGCTTGGCCATACTATTTTCAATAGTATAATTCTGCGATGCGAACGTGTACATTTTTTCAGCTAGTAACTGTCGGTCGTTTGTACTCATTTGCATTGCCCATTCTAGTTTAAACTTTAAATCAGATACTGAGTTAGGTTCAAAAATACACTCTTGAAACGGTCCTAATATATCTTTTATACCTGAAATTCGTGAGCCTAAAACCATACGCCCAGAAAGCATAGCCTCAATTGGCGCAATAGGTTGACCTTCTTTACGACCTTCATCTTTAGTGGGTATTACAAAAACATCTGCTAAAGATAAATAGGACTTAATATTCTGTTGTTTACCCGCGAAAATCACTTGAGAAGATGCATAATCCATTTTTAGTTTTTTAGCATAATCTGAGGAATCATCGCCAACAATAAAGACTTTTATCTTCAGATGGTTAATTTGCTTTACAGCTTCAAGTAAAATTTCTATGCCTTTTACGGCAACAAGATTTGCAATACTCACGATGACAAAATCGTCTTGATTGATTCTATAGCTATCTTCTATGTACATTGTTTTTTCTAAAATCCCAAAATCATTGACATCAAGTCCAATAGGAATAGGTGCTATTTTAAACGGCATTTCAGAAAAAAACTGTGATTCCATATCCGAATTTATCGTCACAATTTTTGAACTCAATTGACTCCGCCATCGCCATCCGCGATTGCCCCAACCCATGGCTTTCTTGGTGTATACAAATGGAATACCAGCTAATTTTGAAGCTAAAGATTCGGTAAAATCCGATTTCCAATGCCAGGAATGTATAATATCGAAACGTTGCCTTTTAAAAAACTGACGAATCGTCCAAATCCGAAATGGTAAACGATATAAGGGTTTATACGCAACGGCGAATGGAAATACATGAATGGGTACACCTAAATTTTTAACAGTTTCAAAATATGAACCTTTAGTATGCATACAGCAAATATGAGGTTCAAACTTAGATTTATCGATATGTTTTACTAAATCGTAAACTACTTTTCCGCTACCTGCAGTATCAAAATTTGGGATGGTATATAAAATTTTAATACGCTTAGTCATGATTCTGAGTTTCATTAAACTTAGCTAAAACGATTAACATATTTAAAGCGTGCGAATTTTGTAAGCTATCTGTACTATAAAATTGAGTCGTATATTTTTCAGCCAATTTATCTGGAATAAATTCAGATAATTTAGCATTCGCCAAAACTGCTTCTAATTGCTTCCTATTCTCTTTACCTAAAAACTGCAATTCCCAATTTCTTTGGATGTAAGGTCTTCCACTAATTTGCTGTACCATGCGCTTTAGTTTATTACCCACTTTATAAGTAAACGTTCTCAAAGCATTTGGGTTTTGATAAGTATACAAATTATAAGGCCGTTTATCTTGCCAAGTCAACCTTGCCAATTCGGGATTACGCTTTTTTAGGTAGGCGATTTGAAGTTGCCGGTCTTTTAAGTAGTCTTCTGGAATGGTGCAAATAAATTCGCACATACGATTATCGTAATATGGTAGCGTTATAGGTTTACGATTCTCAAAAATAGATAAATTGACGGAGGTCCACCTTGGCGCCCAATATTTAGATTTAAAAGCACGGAGACGCGCATTTGTATCTTCTATAGCGATAGTACTTAACGCATTTGAAATTCGGTTTTTAAAGTATGATTCAAAATCACCTTCTAAATTCCAAACACTCCATAGATTGGAAGCAAATTCTAATCCGCCACGTTTTAATAATTTTTTAATTAAAAATTCAATTTGTGCCTTATGAGATAATTCTGGGCAATTGTAACTATCAAACAATACGTCACCCCAATGCCCTAACGAGAACACATCACCCATTGCAGAAAACTGGTCTGCAATTGCCATTTGTCGTGGACTTGTAAAATCGGATTGGCACTGATTTATATTAGCTAATTCATTCAATGTATTCCACAAATAGCCTTTTCCAATTTTAAAAGACTGAAAATCGAAATCACAAACTTTAGCAATTTGTTGTGCGATTTTTGTCTCTGGATAACCATTTTCAAAATCATAACTGTACGAAGACACCTTAGCACCTAAATGCTTCAATGCTCCTGCTTGCGTTCTGCTATCTAGTCCACCAGATAAGGGTAAAATTACTTTTTTATCTTTGATTTGCTCACTAACAATAGTCTCGAAAAGTGAAGTAAACTCTTCTAAAGCCTCATCAAAAGTGATACGTCGCGGCGTATAATGCCAATGGAAATAGGATTCAGAAGACACTACCTTTTTATGGGTATCCAACTGATTAACAGTCGCTGGTCTTAAAACTTTTTTATGTGTCCAATAGGTGTCCTCATCTAAGAAAAATCCAATCGCTGTAAAAATGCAAATGGCCTTGAGGTCCAATTCGCCTTTGTCGCTGACTAGTACTTCTACAGGTTTATTAGGAATTATTGGGTTGGTAATTTGCATAACAAAATAATAGTCCCAATATATAGTTTTTAGAAGAACATTTAGTAGGATTTCGGCTTACGTTGTTAACAGTAATTTCAACTAAATTCTTCACGCAATGCTTCAAAAATTCTGGAAAATAAGAAAATGTCACTTCGAGTGTCCCGACACCCTTCGTCCGTATGTGTAGATAAGCTTATAAAATAAAATCAAAAATCGAAATAATCACGTCACTTCGAGTGATTTGTGAGGAACGAACAAATTGTATCGAGAAGCAATCGAACTA
>JABAYZ010000079.1 GCA_018608735.1 Flavobacteriaceae bacterium
CAAAAATTGCAATCTCAGGTCGTAAAATCTTATTTGTTGCGACAAAAAAACAAGCCAAAGACATCGTCTCTGAAAAAGCAGGGAACGTCAACATGCCATACATTACTGAAAGATGGCCTGGTGGAATGTTAACCAACTTTGTTACCATCCGTAAAGCTGTTAAAAAAATGGCTACTATTGATCGTATGAAAAAAGACGGTACGTTTCTTACGCTTTCTAAAAAGGAACGTTTACAAGTTGATCGTTTGAGAGCAAAATTAGAAAAGAATTTAGGTTCAATTTCTGATATGACGCGTCTTCCTGGAGCGTTATTTGTAATTGACATCAAACGTGAGCACATCGCAATAAAAGAAGCACAAAAATTAAACATTCCAATCTTTGCAATGGTGGATACCAACTCTGATCCTAGACAAGTGGACTATGTGATCCCTGCAAATGATGATGCTTCTAAGTCTATCGAAAAAATCCTTACAAATGTAACGGATGCTATCGCTGAAGGTTTAGCAACACGAAAAGCTGAAAAGGATACTAAAGATGCTGAAAAAGCAGCTGAAGCTCCAAAAGAAGAAAAAACTGAAGCAAAAACTGAAGCAAAAGTTGACGCAGCAGCAGAAGCTAAGACTGAAGTAAAAGTAGAAGCGAAAACAACAGAAGCACCTAAAGCTAAAAAAGCAGCCGCTGCACCTAAAGCCGCAAAAGCTAAAAAAGTAGCAAAGGCAGCAGCTGAAGCTCCTGCAGTAGAGGAAGTTGCTAAAGAAGAAGAATAACAAACTAATTATAAGTATTAAGTAATAACAAAGTCGTTCAGGTCTTCTCACGGAAAATTTGAACGACTTTTTTTAAACTATTAAATCATGATAAAAATAACAGCTGCAGAAGTAAATAAATTAAGACAAGCTACTGGCGCAGGAATGATGGACTGCAAAAAAGCCTTGGTTGAAGCTGAAGGCGATTTTGATAAAGCAATTGACAACCTTCGTAAAAAAGGCCAAAAAGTAGCCGCCAATAGAGCCGATCGTGACTCTTCTGAAGGCGCTGCCGTTGCAAAAATTAATGCTGACACTACTGTAGGTGTTGCCATCGTTTTGGGATGTGAAACTGATTTTGTTGGAAAAAACGAAAACTTTTTAGCCCTAGCGAGTCAGTTTGGAGATATTGCTCTAAATCAAGATTCTAAAGAAGCCTTTTTAGCAGCTGACTTTGGAGGTATGACGGTTGCAGAAAAATTAATCGAACAAACTGGTGTGATTGGTGAAAAACTAGACATCACAGCGTTTGAAAAAATTGAAGCTGCTTATGTGGGCTCTTACGTTCATATTAATAAAATTGCTGCTGTTGTAGGTTTGTCTGCAAAAGTTGATAATGCAGATGTGTTGGTAAAAGACTTGGCAATGCAAGTTGCTTCTATGGGAGCTACAACTTTGTCTTACAAAGATTTTGACCCAGCATTCATTGCTTCTGAAACAGAAGCTAGAATCGCAGTGATTGAAAAAGATAATATCGAGTTAGGACGTTTGGGAAAAACGCTCAAAAACATTCCTCAGTACATATCTATGGCTCAATTAACACCAGAAGTGTTGGCACAAGCTGAAGACGCTGCAAAGGCAGAATTGAAAGCCGAAGGAAAACCAGAACAAATTTGGGACAAAATTTTACCTGGTAAAATGGAACGTTTCATTTCTGACAACACGTCTTTAGATCAAGAACAATGTTTATTAGATCAAAACTTTATCAAAGACGATAAGATAAGCGTTGCAAAATATGTTGAGAGCTTTGGTGATGTATCTATCACTGGTTTTAAACGTGTCTCTTTAGGATAATAACACGACTATATATATTTTATTCAAATCCTGTTTGGCGTGCTAGACAGGATTTTTTTGTACTTCCGAGTAATAGGGCTCAAGGGGTTATTCGTTAGTTACGAAAAAATTTATGCATTTAGAAAGATGGCATATCATCTTTTTACCATGAAAGTTTGGTAGCACTTTCAAATTGTTGTCAATAAAAATGAAGATATTTTCTACTCTTACGCATCGCTTTCGGGACGGGCCCAATAAAAAGGTTTTTCATATTCTCAATTCCCCTTTTAAAACTATTTGAGCTTTACTTTTAATCGTTAATTGTTTGTCATTAATTAATTCAACTTCCATAAAGCCAGTTCTTTGGGAACATTGGTAAGAATTCATTTTATTTTTATTTAAACGTGTGCTCCAATATTTTGCAAGAAAAGTGTGAGTTGCTCCAGTTACGGGGTCTTCATTAGTACCACTCCAAGGCCAAAAGTATCTTGATTCAAAATCGAAATTTATTGTTTTAGAGCGAGCAGTCACTAATACGCCATTTATTGAATTATGTGAACGTTTTAATCTTTCAAAATCTGGAGATAGCTTTTTTAATACCTCCGAAGACTCTATCTCAAGAAGCAGGATGTTCGTTTCTCTGTTAAATGCACTATTCACTATAGTGTCTATCCCTAGTGCATTTATTAATGCTTCGGGAGCTTCTTTTGGTATAGTGTCATAGACAGGGAAGTCCATCTCAATTTCTTCTCCACAACTCCTAATTATCAAATCTAAATCCTGGATGTTTTTAAAGTGAATTTTGTGCATTGAGGAATCTCTTTCAAACAAAACTTTAGAAGAGGCTAAGGTAGCGTGTCCGCAAAGAGGTATTTCCATAATCGGCGAAAAATATCTTATTGAATATGTGTTCAAATCGGAGATTTTAAAGATGAATGCCGTTTCAGAAAACCCCAATTCTTTAGCAATTGATAGCATTTGGTGGTCAGATAATTTTTCATTCAAAACACAGACAGCTGCTGGATTTCCTGCGAAAGGTTTACCTGTAAAGGAATCCACGATATACGTTTCAATACTTTTTTTCATGTTTATACGTTTTCTTTTTTCAATTCATACCGATTGACCGTTTGAAGAAAATTTATCTGACCCGGTGTTGTCTCATAGGTTCTGACCAATTCAAACCCCAGCTTTTTCAAGACTTTATTCGGAGCTATATTTTTTGAATAGGGCTCACAAATCAATTTTTGGAGTTCAAGATTTTTAAAATAATACGGAACTGTCATTTTTAAAAAATAGAGTCCGAGTCCTTTTTTTCTTGTCGAGTTCTCCCAAAGGTGTAAATGCATGGTCGCTGTGTTTCCAAATTCTATATGATTAATATTTGAATGCCCTACAGCTTGTCCGTTTTGTAGCCAAATAATGTAATAAAAATCCTTTTCGTGATATGATTTAGTAAAATCAAATTCCAGTTTTTCAATCCATTCGTCTCTAGTTGGTAATTTACTTTTATCTGCTCCCATTCCTTTCAAAAATGAATCCTCTGCATTCACGAAGTAATCGACTATAATTCCGATCTCATCTCTCTTTAATTCTCTAACACTCAATTTCATTTTTTGATTTTTTAATGGTGTAGAATAGATTTGGGATCCATTTAAGAATCTAAATTAAAGAAAAAATGGTAAACGCCAAGTACAACTTTTTTTATTCCGTGATAAACGGGGAAAATAATTATAATCAAATGACGACGGTGGTTTGTAAATCTAATACTGTATTTGAACAATTTTTGGCATAAATTTCGATTTGTATAGTTTTTGTATAGTTTTTGTATAGTGCAAAGAAGACCTCCTTGTACTGAAACTCTATATTATTGTCGTTTTAAAATCTATACCAATGAAAATTAACTTTACTCAACTTTCTATTGTGTTTTTATTTACAACACAACTTTCTATAGCACAACAAATGCCTATCGATTTTTCTGATTCATCAGAAAATTTTTCCGCTTTTGACGGTAGTGGTTTTTCTTTTAATAACGATCCCGATGATTCTGGGAATTCTGTGGGACAATTTCATAATGATGGCACTGCTGCTTGGCAAGGGTTTACACTTGGGTTATCAAGACCAATTGATTTAGATGTTCAAAAAACCATTTCGCTTTCATTCTACGGATTTGACTCTGACGCGCACACTATCGTTCTCAAATTAGAAAATGGCGTTAATGATGATGTTGAAGTGGTCCAAAACGTACCTACAGGCGGTGGATGGACCACAGGAATTACATTCGATTTTGCTAATGCTGTAATATCAGGAGTTGGTACGTCAATAAATGCCAGCGGAACCTACGACCGTTTAACCATTTTTATTGATGGTGGTGCTACAATTCCAGGGACATATTTATTAGATAATATTGACGACGGCTCAGAAGAAACAGATCCAAACGCATTAGATGTGATTTATGATTATTTAGTTTGGGAAGATAATTTTGATACTCCAGGGGTGGTGAATCCAACAAATTGGCACCATCAAACTCAAGTTATTATACCCGGAGTGGGTTGGGCTAATGGAGAAGCACAGCACTACACCAATCGCCTGGACAATTCTTTTGTGGATACTACCGGGAACCTAAATATCGTTGCAAAAAGAGAAACTTGGACGGATCAAGGATTGACAAAAAACTATACCTCAGCACGACTGAACTCAAAATTTGCGTTTACGTATGGCAGAGTTGAAGTCCGCGCAAAACTACCAAGTGATAACGGAACCTGGCCTGCCATTTGGACGCTTGGTAAAAATATTTATGAGCCGGGTGCTTTTTGGCATTCAAGTCATGGAACAACCAGTTGGCCAGCCTGTGGAGAAATAGACATTATGGAGCATGGTTTAGGAGCGTTAAATCATGTCTCAAGCGCACTACATACCCCTTCTAGTAGCGGTGGAACCATAAACACCTCAGGGATTGATATTTCGGACGTGAAGGCTAATTATCATCTGTATTCTATGAATTGGTCGCCAGATCAAATTACGTTTATGGTAGACAATGTTGGGTTTTATACCTATAATCCATCCGAAAAAAACGACAGTACATGGCCCTTTTATGAAGATCAATTTATATTGCTGAACCTTGCAATGGGAGGGATTTCTGGAGCGATTGATCCCAACTTTACACAAGGTTCAATGATTGTCGATTATGTAAGAGTGTACCAAGAAACTCCTTTAGGTGTTAGGGATCTAAATTTAGACAGCACGCTCAGTGTGTACCCAAACCCTGCAACGGATACCATTCACATTTCAGCAAAAGTCGCGCTCAGCAGCTTAGCACTTTATGATGTGTACGGGAAACTAATTCTTAAAAAAGAAACAGACACCAATAAACTCGATGTGAGCCGTTTTAATTCAGGTATTTATTTTCTAGAGGTGTCTTCAAACTCTCATAAAGTAGTGAAGAAAGTGATTGTGAATTAATCAGAATTCCAAAAAACTCCTTTTTGAATTTAAGATATTGCGTATATTTGTGCAACGAGCAACACAATTATGACATATAAACGAATATTACTCAAACTCTCTGGAGAAGCCCTGATGGGAAATCGCAATTACGGAATCGATCCCGATCGTTTGTCCGATTATGCGAATCAAATCAAACAAATTACCGAGAAAGGCATTGAAGTTGCGATTGTCATTGGTGGTGGAAATATTTTTAGAGGTGTAGCAGGAGCAAGTAATGGTATGGACCGTGTTCAAGGCGATCATATGGGCATGCTTGCTACCGTCATAAACGGACTTGCACTGCAAAGTGCTTTGGAAAATGCAGGAGTTCCTACCCGACTACAATCGGCCATAAAAATTAACGAAGTTGCGGAGCCTTTTATTCGCCGTCGCGCCATTCGTCACCTCGAAAAAGGGCGTGTTGTAATCTTTGGAGGTGGTACAGGAAACCCTTATTTTACAACCGATTCTGCAGCGGTACTTCGAGCCATTGAAATTGAAGCGGATGTGATTTTAAAAGGCACCCGTGTAGATGGTATTTATAATACCGATCCAGAAAAAGATAAAACAGCAATTAAATTTGAGACCATAAGTTTTGAGGATGTCCTCAAAAAAGGGCTAAAAGTCATGGACACTACAGCCTTTACATTAAGTCAAGAAAATGACTTGCCAATTATTGTTTTTGACATGAACACACACGGAAACTTGTTCAAAATTGTTTCTGGACAGGCTATAGGAACTACCGTGAGCTAATTATACATTTACCGTACTTAAAAAGATTCAAGCATGAACGAAGAGATAGATTTTATACTGGATAGCACAAAGGAAGCGATGGTAAATGCTCTAAAGCATTTGGAAAAACAATTTGTAAATATCCGTGCAGGAAAAGCAAGTCCAGCCATGTTGGGAAGTGTGATGGTCGATTATTATGGCTCACAAACCCCTTTGGCACAAGTCGCTAACGTGAACACCCCAGATGGGCGAACCATTACCGTTCAGCCTTGGGAAAAAGCCATGTTACAAGAAATAGAACGTTCTATCCTGATTGCTAACTTAGGGTTCAATCCGATGAATAACGGCGAAACTATAATCATCAATGTCCCTCCATTGACTGAAGAACGTCGTCGCGAATTGGCCAAACAAGCCAAATCTGAAGTCGAGGAAGCAAAAATATCGATACGCGCCGCCAGAAAAGAGGCGAATTCAGAAATCAAAACTATAGAAGATGCTTCTGAAGATCTTCAAAAAAATGCAGAAGTAGATGTCCAACAACTCACTGATGCTCATGTCAAAAAAGCAGAAGAATTGTACGCTGCTAAAGAACTAGAAATTCTTAAAATTTAGAACGATCCTGTTTTAGAATTTTGTCGTGGAATGTTACCCATTCCATAACCTTATTTTGATTCCTTTTATTTACCTTTGAAGCCATCAAAAAAGGCTATGTTTAAACTCTTTTCAAGCGGGTTTTGGGAAACCGTTGCTCGACTCATCCTAAGAAACAGAATTCTCATTCTCATTGCAGTAGCTTTGACAACCGGGTTTTTTTCTATGCAATGGAACAATATGCGCTTCACATATACAGAAGCCAATTTATTGCCCGATGACCACCCCATCAACCTAGAATACAATCATTTTTTAGATATTTTTGGAGAAGAAGGCAATTTAATTGTCATGGGCGTTAAGGACAGCACCCTTCTTACCGTCGAAAAATTAAATGCTTGGAATACGTTTTCTAAAAGTTTTAATAGCAACCCCAGTGTGGATGCTGTGATTGCCATAAAAGATTTACAAAAACTGGTTAAAAATGTAAATGAAAAACAATTTGACCTCATCCCGTTTATCAAAGATTCTGTTCAAACACAGTCTGAAGTAAACACCCTCAAAAAAGCACTTTTTGAAGACTATCCGTTTTATGACAACATTCTTTTTAACAAAGACACAGAAGCCATTCGAACGGCCATCTATTTAGATAAAGCAATTGTCAATACACCAGAGCGAAAGGCTTTTATAGAAGACGTTTTAATTCCGAAAGTAAAAGCATTTGAGGCGGCCTATGATTTAGATGTTCGCGTCTCCGGAATGCCCTATGTACGAACCCTAAATGCTCAGAATATTGTTGACGAGATTAGCGTGTTTATTTTAGCAGCCATTTTGGTTACCTCGCTCATTTTCTTTTTCTTTTTTAGATCGTTTAGAGCAACCTTTATATCCATGTTTGTAGTGGTGGTTGGCGTCATGTGGACCTTTGGGATATTGGGATTACTCCAGTATGAGATTACCGTTCTTACGGCCTTAATTCCTCCATTGATTATTGTGATTGGGATTCCCAATTGTATATTTCTAATCAATAAATACCAACACGAAGTTAATAAACATGGTAACAAAGCAAAGTCGCTTCAACGCGTTATTTCTAAAGTTGGAAATGCCACATTAATGACCAATGTGACTACAGCTTCTGGGTTTGCAACCTTTATAATTACACAAAGTAAATTGTTAACCGAATTTGGAATTGTGGCTTCCTTGAGTATTATTGCCATTTTTCTACTGTGCTTATTAATTATTCCTGTCATTTATAGTTTTATGCCAATCCCAAAAGAGAAGCATTTGGAGCATTTAAATAAACGATGGATAAATCGTTTGGGAGATTGGATTGAACACACCGTTAAGCATAAAAACATTACGATATACATCGCGGCTATTATCCTACTCGTGATCAGTATTATTGGCATTTTTCAAATTGAAACCACAGGAAGTTTAATTGAAGATATGCCCAAGAAAGCAGAGTTTTATAAAGATATAGAATTCTACGAAAAAGAATTTAACGGGGTAATGCCTCTTGAAATTTTGATAGACACCAAACGAAAAAAAGGGGTCATAAAGCTTTCGACATTAAAACGCATGAGCGCTCTTGAAGACTTGATTGTTGAAATTCCGGAACTTTCCAAACCCATTTCTGTGGTAAGCCTAGTGAAGTATTCCAAACAGGCCTACTACAATGGAAACCCAAAGTATTATCAGCTGCCTACAGCACAAGAAAACAGCTTCATTTTATCCTATGCAAAAAACGCTTCTACAGATGTAGCTTTACTAAAAAACTTTGTCGATAGCACAGGGCGTTATGCACGAATTACCGCCTTTATGAAAGATGCGGGTATCGACAAAATGGAGCGTATTGAAGATGATATCCTTGCCAAAATAGACAAATTATTTCCTGAAAAATTATATGATGTTTCCATCACTGGCAAAGCCTATTTATTTCAAAAAGGAACCAAATACCTAGTCAAAAACTTAGTCTTATCTTTAGCACTAGCCATCTTTTTGATCTCGTTGTTCATGGCCTATATGTTTCGCTCCTTTCGAATGATTATTATTTCGTTGATTCCAAATTTACTGCCATTACTAATCACGGCAGGGATGATGGGATTCCTTGGCGTGCCCATAAAACCCTCTACAATACTAGTTTTTAGTATTGCATTTGGAATTTCTGTGGATGATACCATTCATTTTTTGGCCAAATACCGACAAGAATTATTGGCAAACCACTGGAAAATTAGAAAATCTGTATTTGCGGCACTTCGTGAAACTGGGGTCAGTATGTTCTATACCTCTATCGTATTATTCTTTGGGTTTTCAGTATTTATAACCTCCAGTTTTGGAGGTACTGTAGCGCTTGGTGCATTAATTTCCGCAACCTTACTATTGGCGATGTTAGCAAATTTATTGCTATTGCCATGCCTATTGTTGTCTTTGGAACGCAGTATCGCCAACAAGAAAGTTTTGAAAAAGCCTGCACTAAACATTATTCCCGAAGAGGAAGCATTTGAAGAAGACTAAATCATACACTGATAATTTAGCTTAAAACTTTATATTTGTAGTATTAAAAATCATACTTATGACCACCAGCACCGTTGCACATCTATTAACTCAAGAGCTCAAACATACCGACATCGAAGTCAAAGGCTGGGTTAGAACTTTTAGGGCAAACCGATTTATAGCCCTCAATGATGGGTCTTGCCTTCAAAGTATCCAGTGTGTGGTTGATTTTGAAAGCATGGACGAAGCGTTGTTAAAACGCATTACAACAGGTGCAGCTGTGCATATAAAAGGTGGATTGGTTGAAAGTCAAGGTAAAGGGCAATCTGTAGAAATTCAAGTGAGTTCTATAGAAATTTTGGGAGATGCAGACCCCGAAGAGGTTTCAAAAACAATCTTGCAACCCAAACGACATTCCTTAGAGTTTTTGAGAGAACAAGCGCATTTGCGTGTGCGTACAAATACCTTTAGTGCTGTAATGCGCCTCCGCTCTTCACTCTCTTTTGCGGTTCATTCCTATTTTAATAAAAATGGATTTTACTATATGCATGCGCCAATTGTCACTGGAAGTGATGCCGAAGGCGCTGGCGAAATGTTTAGAGTTACCACTTTAGACCCCAAAAACCCACCACTGACCGAAGAAGGTGTAGTAGATTATTCGAAAGACTTTTTTGGAAAAGAAACAAATCTAACGGTCTCTGGCCAACTCGAAGCAGAAACCTACGCCATGGCGCTAGGAAAAGTCTATACTTTTGGCCCCACATTTAGAGCCGAAAACTCAAATACATCGCGACATTTAGCAGAATTTTGGATGATTGAGCCAGAAGTGGCATTTATGGATTTGGCTGGAAATATGGATCTTGCAGAAGACTTTATGAAATTTGTCATCAGTTACGTATTAGAACACAATAAAGAAGACCTTGCCTTTTTAGAGCAACGTTTAGAACAAGAAGATAAATCGAAACCTCAAAATGAACGCGCTCCAATGCCGCTAACTGAGAAACTACGTTTTATTGTCGACAATAATTTTAAGCGTGTAAGCTATACTGAGGCTATTGATATTTTACGAAATAGTAAACCTAATAAAAAGAAAAAATTTAAATATACTATTGACGAGTGGGGTGCAGATCTACAAAGTGAACATGAACGTTTTCTTGTAGAAAAACATTTTAAATGTCCAGTCATCTTGTTTGATTATCCTGCCAAAATTAAGGCCTTTTATATGCGCCTTAATGAAGATGGAAAGACGGTTCGTGCTATGGATATTTTGTTTCCTGGAATAGGAGAAATCGTTGGTGGGTCTCAGCGTGAAGAGCGTTTAGACGTTTTAAAAGAAAAAATGGCTGAACTAGATATTCCAGAAGAAGATCTTTGGTGGTATTTAGATTTAAGAAAATACGGCACGGCTGTCCATTCTGGATTTGGACTAGGCTTTGAAAGATTGGTAATGTTTGCTACTGGGATGGGTAATATTAGAGATGTTATTCCTTATCCTAGGACTCCTCTAAATGCCGAATTTTAAGAGCTGATACATTGGCACTGCTTGAAAATAGTACGGCTTAACTCATCTCTGAAGTTTTTTTTTCTTATTTTTATAGAAACCCAAATAATGAATGCTTA
Organism: Flavobacteriaceae bacterium; assembly: GCA_018608735.1. Classification (GTDB taxonomy): domain Bacteria; phylum Bacteroidota; class Bacteroidia; order Flavobacteriales; family Flavobacteriaceae; genus Hel1-33-131. The sequence goes on from JABAYZ010000079.1 coordinate 10,713, forward strand.
AGCAATATTTAC
>JABAYZ010000071.1 GCA_018608735.1 Flavobacteriaceae bacterium
AGCAATTTGGGTTCACCTTTAGGTGAATTGTGCATCATCTACTGTATATCGGTACCAGTACCGATATTTCCATTATGTTTGATTGTTCAATTATTTTATATATAGTATTGATAATCAGTATTTTTTAGTTCTTAAAATGGTATTCTAGTTGTCTTCAGTTTTCCTTAGATTACAAATATAAATTCCATATTAAAATAAACCCTTAGGTCTTAATAACGCCTTTATCGGACAGATATCGGAACCTTTCTATTGTGTAATTCACTAAAATAATATCTAAAACTTCGGTCAAGCTACTTATGAAGATTTAGATCTGGGGATTAAAATCTGTAATAAAAGGTATAAAAAAATCACCGACATCCAAAGAAAGAGGTGATTTTATTTTTTTTGTAATGTAAAGCCAACGGCTTCAACAAATAAGCGTTTAGGCGTCCGTATATATTTTAGAAGCCAAATCTTTATAGAGCTCAAGAATGACACTACGTTTCATTTTCATGGTAGGCGTAAGGTGTCCGCCCTCAATACACCAGACGTCTGGAGTGAGCTCAAAACGTTTGATTTGTTCCCATTTCCCAAAGCCTTGGTTGGATTTATCCACTTCTTTCTGTATGCGACTAATGATAAGTTCTGAAGTACAAATGGCTTCAGGAGTTTTTTCTATATCTAATTTTTTGCGGTCGATCCATTCCTTAATAAACTCAAAATCCAATTGAATCAAAGCGGCTGGCATTTTTTGGTTTTCTCCAATCACCATCACTTGTTCAATAAAGTTAGATTCTTTCAGATCGTTTTCAATAAGGGTTGGAATAATATACTTTCCCCCAGAGGTTTTAAACATCTCTTTTTTACGGCCTGTGATTTTAAGAAATCCATCGGGGTCAATTTCGCCTTTATCTCCTGTATGAAAATAATCGCCACTCATCACTTCTGCTGTTTTTTCAGGATCTTTAAAATACCCTTCCATCACATTAGGACCTTTGATTAAAATTTCGCCATCCTCAGCAATTTTCACTTCTACATTAGAAATGGGTTTTCCAACGGTTCCAATTTTAAAATGATGATCGGCATACATCCCTACAGAAACTACTGGAGACGTCTCTGTTAGACCATAACCCTCCATAATCATCATTCCCGATGCACAGAAAATACGAGCCAATCGGGGGTGAAGTGCAGCACTTCCCGAAACCATGGTATGTAGCTCACCACCAAAGGCAGCTTTCCATTTACTGAAAATTAATTTTCGCGCTATTTTTAACTTAAACTCATACCAAAAGCCATTCGCTTGATAAGGTTCATAACGTTCTCCAAGTTTGATCGCCCAGAAAAACAAAGCTTTTTTTAAGCCTGTTAAATCACTGCCTTTGGCGTTTATTTTATTAAATACTTTTTCTAACAAACGTGGCACCACACTCATCAAGTTGGGTTTAATTTCTTGAGCATTTTCACCGATTTTCTCAATGCTTTCTGCAAAATAAATACCCACGCCTGCGTGTTGATAAATATAAATTAATACCCGTTCAAAAATATGACACAACGGTAGAAAGCTGAGTACTCTAGATTTGCCCTCCATTAGCGGAAGACGAGGCATACTTGCCAAAATGTTTTCTACGACATTATAATGAGATAACATCACACCTTTTGGTTTTCCTGTAGTCCCTGAGGTATAAATAATGGTAGCTAAATCTGAGGGAATGACTTCTGATTTTCGGGTTTCAACATCGGGTTGTGTACTTTCATCGGCACCGAGTTCAAGTAATTTGGTATAGTTCTCACAGCCTTCAATTTCATCAAAACTAAACACGTTTTTAAGCTTGGTGTTATCTTTGACTTTAAGGACCTTATCATAAACCTCTTGATCCGACACAAAACAATATATAGCCTCACTATGATTTAAAACATATTCATAATCATCAGAAGAAATTGTAGGATAAATAGGAATATTTTGTGCTCCTACTTGAAGTACGCCAACATCTACAATACACCATTCTGTGCGGTTAGTCGTAGAAATAACGGCGATTTTATCGTCTTTTTGAACCCCCATTTTAAGTAAGGCTCTACTAAGTGCATTGGCTTTATCAATATATTCTTTTGTAGACGTTTTTATCCATTCGCCATTTTTTTTAGAAACTAAAGCCGCTTCTAAATTATGAGTTTCTAATTGATAATATGCAAAGTCAAAAAGTCGCGTTATTGGTTTCATCGAATTGTAATAAGTTTGTGAAGATGCAAAGTACTAATTTTTAAAAGAGTATCAAATTTGAATCTTTAAAATAATTTCACATTAGTTTAAGGCCTCTAACCACTGTCTTGCATTTACAAAAGCCTCTAGCCATGGCGAGACTTCATCTGTTCTGTTTTCAGGGTAATTTGCCCAATTCCATTGAAAAGTAGACCGCTCAATATGTGGCATGGTGACGAGGTGACGCCCTGTACGATCGCACAGCATCGCGGTGTTAAAATCTGACCCATTTGGATTATGAGGATAGGCATCATAGGCATATTTACCAACAATATTGTATTTAGATTCCTCATAAGGCAGTTTAAATTTACCTTCACCATGCGAAATCCAAACGCCCAAAGTACTGCCCTCAAGAGGAGATAGCATCACTGAATTATTTTTCTGAATGGTCACAGATGTAAAAGCACTTTCGTGTTTTTGAGAATCGTTGTAAGTCAATTTACCATGTTTGTCATGCTCAGGGTTGATAAGGTCTAATTCCATCCAAAGTTGACAACCATTACAAATTCCAATGGATAAAGTATCTGGTCGATCAAAGAAGGTTTTGAGGGCTAGATTTGCTTTCGCATTGTATTTAAACGCCCCTGCCCATCCTTTTGCAGAGCCCAATACATCACTATTGCTAAATCCACCCACAGCACCAATAAATTGAATATCTTCCAGAGTTTCACGCCCAGAAATCAAATCGGTCATATGAACATCCTTGACATCAAATCCTGCAAGATACATGGCGTTTGCCATTTCACGCTCAGAATTACTTCCTTTTTCTCTAATTATGGCCGCTTTTGGTCTGTTGTCTAAGTTTAGTTGAGGTAATTTCCCAGTGAACTGTTGAGGGAATTTATATCTCAGCGGTTGGGTTTTATAATTGTCATATCGCTCTTTTGCCAATCCATTTGCAGTTTGTTTTTGATCGAGTAAAAATGACGTTTCATACCACACATCTCTCAAGTCACTGACGTCTAATGACCATGAATCTCCTGCATTCGTAATGTTTAAAATTGCTTTATTTGTAACCGATCCAATGTTATGAAATTCAATACCTGCTTTAGAAAGATCCTCTTCAATTGATGCGTTTATAGCCTGAAACACAATCCCTGAATTTTCAGAAAATAACAACTTAATACTGTCGGATTCTTTAAGTGTACTAAAATTTAAATCTGCCCCTAGATTAGTATCTGAAAAACACAGTTCTAACAGGGTAGTAATTAATCCTCCAGAAGCCACATCATGCCCAGCTACAATTGTATTGTTATTAATTAATTTTTGTAGCGTATTAAACACGGTTTTCACATAGGAAGCATTTTTTACATCAGGTGCATCCTTCCCGATGGTATTTAAAATTTGTCCAAATGCACTACCCCCTAACTTAAAATCATCTTGCGAAATATTGATGTAATAAACAGGCCCTGAATTGGGTTTAAATAACGGTTCAACACCCTTAGAAATGGCATTACAATTTCCCGCAGCCGTAATAATAACGGTACCTGGAGAAACCACATCGCCATCAGGATATTTTTGTTTCATTGAAAGCGAATCCTTTCCTGTAGGCACGTTTATTCCTAAGTCAATTGCAAATTCTGAAATGGCTTCTACGGCGCTGTATAAGCGTGCATCTTCACCGTCATTTTTACAAGGCCACATCCAATTTGCAGACAACGATATACTTTGTAAGCCGTCCTTTAAAGGCGCCCAAATAATATTGGTTAGGGCTTCAGTAATAGCGGCACGACTTCCTGCTTTAGGATCAATAAGTGCAGCAACGGGGGCGTGTCCAATTGATGTCGCAATACCTTCTTGACTCGAATAGTCCAATGCCATTACTCCCATATTATTTAGAGGGAGTTGTAAGGGGCCAACACACTGTTGTTTAGCCACTTTTCCACCAACACAACGGTCAACCTTATTTGTCAACCAATCTTTACAGGCAACGGATTCAAGTTTCAAAACATCTTTAAGATAAGTATGAAATAAGGCACTATCGTAAGAAGCTGCTTTATAATCTCTAACAATAGTTCGATCTTCTAAAATTGTTTTAGGCGAACTTCCAAACATGTCTTCCAGATTAAAATCCATAGGTTTCGCGCCTGTAGATTTTGATTCAAACACAAAACGATGATCACCTGTAACTTTTCCGACAGTATACATTGGCGCACGTTCTCTATCCGCAATTTTCTGTAAGGTATCAATATGTTTTTCTGGGATCACAAGACCCATACGTTCTTGGGATTCATTCCCAATTAATTCTTTATTTGATAGGGTAGGGTCGCCTATTGGAAGTTTATCCAAATCGATATGTCCTCCTGTATCTTCTACTAATTCTGACAAACAATTTAAATGCCCACCAGCACCATGATCATGAATTGAGACGATGAAATTCTCTGGGCTTTCAATCATACCTCGCACGGCATTGGCAGCACGTTTTTGCATTTCAGGATTGGAACGTTGTACGGCATTCAGTTCAATGCCACTAGATAATGCGCCAGTGTCCGCCGAAGATACAGCAGCACCACCCATTCCAATGCGGTAATTTTCTCCACCAAGAATAACGATCTTGTCATTTTTTTCGGGGGTATCTTTTAATGCCTGATCGGCTTTTCCATAACCTATACCACCCGCTTGCATAATGACTTTATCAAAGCCTAAACGTTGGGCGTCTTCTTGATGTTCAAAAGTGAGTACCGAACCACAAATTAGCGGTTGCCCAAATTTATTTCCAAAATCGGAAGCTCCGTTGGATGCTTTGATTAAAATATCCATTGGGGTTTGATAGAGCCAGTTTCGTTCTTTAAATCCAGCCTCCCAAGGTCGGTTTTCATTTAATCGAGAGTATGAGGTCATATACACCGCTGTCCCAGCCAATGGCAAAGAGCCTTTTCCTCCAGCGAGACGATCTCTAATTTCCCCACCAGATCCTGTTGCAGCACCATTAAAAGGTTCTACTGTGGTTGGGAAGTTATGAGTTTCAGCTTTGATAGAGATCACAGATTCAAAATCTTCTGTGGTATAAAAATCAGGTTTGTCAGCACTTTTGGGAGCAAATTGTTCTACAACAGGGCCTTTGATAAAAGCGACGTTGTCTTTGTACGCAGATACAATCGAATTTGGGTGTTGTTTAGAAGTTTCTTTTATGAGTTTAAAAAGAGATGTTGGTTTCTCTTCACCATCAATAATAAAGGTGCCGTTAAATATTTTATGACGACAATGTTCTGAATTGACTTGCGAAAATCCAAAAACTTCAGAGTCGGTGAGTGGGCGTCCAATTTTTTCACTGACTTGGTTGAGGTATGCGACTTCGTCCTCATTTAAAGCGAGTCCTTCTTGTTGGTTGTATGCAGCAATATCTGTAATGTTTAAAATCGGTTCCGGCGTGATGTCGATATCAAAACTATTTTGGTGTAAACCTTCAAATTTTTCAGAGATCATAGGATCAAAATCTGAAAAGTCATTCTCGATGCGATGAAACTCTTCTATTCTAATGATGCCTTCTATGCCCATATTTTGGGTAATTTCGACAGCATTTGTACTCCAAGGCGTAATCATCGCTGCTCGTGGACCTATAAAGTTTGAACGGAGTATTGAGTGTTCTATTTTGGGTTGGTCACCAAAAAGCCATTGTAGTTTGGCAATGGTTTCGGGACTTAAATCGTTTAGGGTTTGAACTGCAAATACCTTTGCATCAGGGGTTCCAAAGAAATGAATCATTCGTTTTGTTTTGGATGTTATTCGATCCTACAAATTTATGATTTTTCAGAGAATTTATAACTGATTTTAACCACTAATTTTTGGAGTTATTCACCAGTTTTAAACAAAAAAAAACAGCTTTTAAAGCTGCTTTTCTCTCTCTTGCTTTTTTAAACTTTACAGCTTAATAAGTTTCTTACTGATGCTTTTGTTGCTTTGATTGAGTTTTACGATGTATACCCCTGATTTTAAAGATTCAAGGTTTAATGTACTGTCAGCTGAGATCTGTGTTTTAAAAACACGTTTACCAAGCATGTTGTATATTTCAATTTGTGTAGCGCTATACGATATTAAATGGATTGTCAATTTATCTTTAATCGGATTTGGATATAAGCTCACTAGGTCCTGAATTCCAACCTCTTCAATTGATAAAACACTTTGCCATATATCAAAAACATATTGTGGATTATCTATAAAAGGATTTCTATTATCTTGATGGTCAAAAATAGCCTCGTTTCTATCTATTTCTTTCTGACTCACAGGATCATTAACATGCCAGCTATAAAGCATATCCAAAGCCCATTGCTCAAAAACTTTATTTGAAGTACCATCTAGCATACTATCTCCGTCAGAATCATTAGTTTCCCAACCAGCAATTAAATTTTGGTATCGTGTAGCAACATAGAAAAAGCCTCTTGCAATATCCCCTTTATATTCGTCAGTTGGTTCAAAGACATCTCCAGTAGGTCCAGTGATTGCGCTAGTACCTCTTTTAGAATTATTAAGTGATGTATAGTTAGCAATGGCAACTTCACCAAAAGCTAAATTACCTCTAATTCCATTTACTTTTTTATCTGTTGGAATCACATGAAAAGCATCTGTAAAAATTGCAATATTTTGATTACCGTCAAACCAACTTCTAGGAAATGAGTGTTCTCTATTAAACTTATTACATTCAGTAGATCCGCCAGAACCCATATCTTGATCTGTCACAAATAAAAAATTACAATCACTATACATATCCCAAACTTTTCCGTCAGGCCTTACGTCTGATGTTTCGTAGAGCTCCCAAAGATCTCCATAAGTTAATGAAGTATCATGAATAGGTTGACCATTACCACTGCTTGTATCATCAATAATTAATTTTAATGCATCCTTTAAAGCATAACCTTGGAGCCCTGCAGCATTATCATAATAACCCGATGGAATTTGGGCAAATCCTATACTTATTGAAAAGAGTGTTGTAACTAAAGTGTAAATGTGTTTCATGCTTAATAGTATTTATAAACTTGTGATATTTTTTTCTAGTAATGCCATGTAAAAACCGTCAAATCCTGTTTCGTGTGCTAATATTTTTCTATCTTTTATAAATGTAAAATCTTTTCCAGATTCGGATTTTAAAAATGTTTTAATTTGAGATTCATTTTCAGACGGCAATACAGAACAAGTTGCATACACCATTTTCCCAGCAGGCTTTACCATTTTTGAATAGTGCTGCAATATGTCTTGTTGAGTTGCACGAATTCGATCTATAAATTCAGGTTCTAATTTCCATTTTGAATCTGGATTTCGTCGTAAAACACCCAACCCAGAACAGGGGGCATCGATCAATAAGCGATCGGCTTTTTCATGTAGTTTTTTGATCGGTTTTGTAGAGTCAATCACTTTCATTTCAATATTATGGGCACCATCACGACGGGCTCTAATTTTTAGTTTTTTCAGTTTGCTTTCGTAAATATCCATCGCTATTACGGAACCTTTGTTTTCCATTAATGCAGAAAGGTGTAGGGTTTTCCCTCCAGCACCTGCACAACAATCCACCACTTTCATGCCTGACTTAACATCTAAAAAATCCGCCACGAGTTGCGACGATGCATCTTGAACTTCAAACCAACCCTCTTTAAATGCTTCTGTTGTAAAAACATTGGCGCGTTCTTTAAGTTGTAAGGCATAGGGGTAGCCTTCAATTTCGATGGTTTCGATGCCTTCAGATTCTAGCTTTAGTTTCAAATCTGCTTTCGATGTTTTTAGGGTATTTGTTCTTAAAATAACATTGGCTTGTTTATTTTGCATGGCCATTTCTTTGGTCCACTTGGCTTCGCCTAATTCTTTAACCCCTAACTCATCAATCCAGTCTGGAATAGATTCGCGGAATTTTCGATCTTTTGAAAGTTCATCAAATCGCCCTTTAATTTTTCGAGAGGGTGTGCCTTCAAAATATTTCCAATCCGGTAATTTTATGCCTTTCAGCGTTGCCCATACGGCAAACAGTCGCCAAGCATCATCTCTACTAAAGGGCTCTTTGATTTGTGCAATTTCGGCATATAAACGTTTCCATCGGACAATGTCGTAGGTGGTTTCAGCGACAAAACCGCGGTCGCGACTGCCCCAACGTTTGTCACGTTTTAGTAATTTTTGAATGACTTTATCTGCATATTCTCCCTCGTTAAATATTAACAAAAGTCCGTCAATGACCGCAAAACATAAGTTTCTGTGTAAACGCATAGATGTATTAGTTATGGCTGCAAAGTTACGTTTAATAATGGAATTATTACAGATAATATGTATATTGAACATTCATTGATTCTAACTCAAATCAGTTATGAAATACGCACTAACTATTACAATGTTTAGCCTCTTTTTTATAGGCTGTAAGCCCTCCATTAATACGTATTCATTTCAGTTTTCTAAGGTCAGTATTGAAACAATTATAAAAGATTCCCTATTAAATATAAGAGCAATAGAGCTAGACGCTCATAAATTATTTGCTGTGTCATCAATCGGGGATATTTACGAGATTGATACGGATACCCATCAGATTAAAGTAGGTAGGGTTTCTGTGGATACCCTAAATTTTCGATCATCGGCAATCGTAAATGATACATTTTTCACATTAAGTATTGGTAGTCCAGCCTTTCTGTTTAAGGATAAAGAATTGGTCTATATGGAAAAACATCCTGCGGTGTTTTATGATGCGCTTCATTTTTGGAATTCAAAAGAGGGTATTGCTGTTGGAGATCCTATTGAGGGGTGCATGAGTATTATAATCACTAGAGACGGTGGACAAACATGGCAAAAAACGCCTTGTAAAGTATTACCCCCAGCATTGGGTGGTGAGGCCGCTTTTGCGGCAAGTGATACAAATATTGCTATTGTTGGCGATGAAGCATGGATTGCTACTGGTGGACTTTCGAGTCGGGTTTTATATTCATCCGATAGAGGGTATTCATGGAAGGTTTTTGAGACCCCAATTATTCAAGGTCTTGAAACGACGGGTATATATTCGATTGATTTTTATGATGCTCTAAACGGGTTTGCTATAGGAGGTGATTATACAAAACCAAAAAATCAACATTCTAATAAAATCCGTACGTATGACGGTGGGAAAACTTGGGAAGTTGTAGCACAGGATCAAAACCCTGGGTATCGCAGTTGTGTGCAATATGTGCCCAATAGTGAAGGTTTGAGATTGGTTGCTGTGGGTTTTGAGGGGATTGATTACAGTCAAGATGCTGGCGCTACTTGGAAACATCTAAGCGATGAAGGGTTTTATACCCTTCGATTTTTAAATGATAGTATTGCTTATGCTGCTGGAAAGGGGCGGTTGTCTAAACTTAGCTTTAAGTAACAGAGCCACAGAACATCTATTTTATTGTTTGGGTGTCTTATTGAAACGATTGCATGGTCACAAGGTTACTATAGATGCCTTTTTTGTCCAATAACTCTTGATGCTTGCCTTGCTCTGCAATTTCGCCTTTATTCATTACGATAATTTCATCGGCATTCTGGATGGTCGAAAGGCGGTGTGCGATCACAATAGAGGTTCTGTTTTTCATCATGTTTTCGAGTGCAACTTGTACCAAGCGTTCGCTTTCTGTATCCAATGCTGAAGTGGCTTCATCTAAAATCATGATTGGAGGGTTTTTTAATACGGCTCTAGCAATACTCAAACGTTGTTTTTGGCCTCCAGAAAAGTTATTTCCTGCATCACCTACGTTGGTGTCTATACCATCTGGTAAGTCTTTTACAAATTCCCATGCGTTGGCTATTTCTAGGGCTTCTAAAATCTCATTTTCAGTAGCGTCAGGTTTCCCTACAAGAATATTGTTTTTGATGGTGTCATTGAATAAAATGGAATCTTGAGTCACAAGCCCCATTAAACTTCGCAATGATTTTTTGGTCACTGTTTTGATGTCTTTACCATCAATTTTGATACGGCCTTCATTCACATCATAAAAACGCGTAAGCAGATTTGCTATGGTTGATTTTCCACTACCAGACTGTCCAACAAGGGCAATTGTTTTTCCTTTAGGGACAACAACGGAGAAGTTTTTTAAAACCAGGTCATCATTATACTTAAATGAAATATTATCGATGTTAATGTCTTTTGAAAAGGGTTCAAGTTCAGTTGCATTTGGTACATCTACCAATTGATTTTGATGGTGTAAGATTTCGAAAACACGATCTGCTGCTGCCATTCCATTTTTCACACGGTAAGAGGCCTTACTAATGGCTTTTGCAGGTGTAAGAATAGAATATGCTAGACCCATAAAAGAAATAAAACTTGTGCCTTCTATAACCTTATCAATTAAAACTAATTTTCCGCCATACCACAACAGTACTGCAATGGTTATGATTCCTAAAACTTCACTTAATGGCCCAGCCAGATTGTTTTTAATCCCTATACTGTTGGAAAGTTTTAGAATTGTATCGGCAAAGGAGTTAAATTTAGACTTGAACACGGATTCTGCGTTGTAGCTTTTTACTATTTTTAAGCCTGTTAGCGTTTC
>JABAYZ010000150.1:0-401 GCA_018608735.1 Flavobacteriaceae bacterium
TTTATCTGCTATTAGTATCAATTTACCTGAGGGAAATTCTAAAATAGTTGGATTGTACTATCAGATATTTAAGCGTTTAGCTTGGGATAACGTCACCTTATACGAAGTCATTTCAACCACAAATGAGTTTACGATACTTGTTGAGGACCATTTGGTAGACAAAGCATTCTCTGTGATTAAGGGTTTAAAATATTAGAACACTCAAAAAAACTAATTATCCTAAAATCAATTATAAAAATTATTGGTAATACGCATTAGGTTGAGTACTTTTGGGCTTTAAAATTTTACAGATTTTCTCCTAAGAGGAAATAAAAAATAAATCTACTTAAAGATGAATTTACACGAATACCAAGGAAAAGAAATATTAAGCACCTTTGGTGTTAAAATCCAAAAAGGAATAG
>JABAYZ010000150.1:411-10560 GCA_018608735.1 Flavobacteriaceae bacterium
CTTTTGAATAGAACTACTGGAAGAAATATGATTATGTATTCTACGGAAGGTGGAATGGATATCGAAACGGTTGCTGAAGAAACACCACATTTAATTTTCACAGAGGAAATTGATCCTGCTACAGGAATGTTGCCATTTCAAGCACGTCGTGTGGCTTTCAACCTTGGCTTATCTGGTGCAGCGTTTAAAGACATGACAAAATTTGTAACGGCGCTTTATACGGCTTATGACAAATCGGATGCGTCATTATTTGAAATTAACCCCGTATTAAAAACAAGCGATAATAAGATATTAGCAGTCGATGCGAAAGTTACCATTGATGACAATGCTTTATTTAGACATAAAGATTATTTAGAGTTAAGAGATATTCGCGAAGAAAACCCTATTGAGGTTGAAGCAGCTGCTTTAGGCCTTAATTATGTAGATTTAGACGGTAACGTTGGCTGTATGGTTAACGGCGCTGGTTTGGCAATGGCAACGATGGATTTAATCAAACAAGCAGGGGGTGAACCTGCTAACTTTTTAGATGTTGGAGGTACGGCTGATGCGGCTCGTGTAGAAGCTGCTTTTCAGATCATATTAAAAGATCCAGAGGTGAAAGCCATCCTTATTAATATTTTTGGGGGTATTGTGCGTTGTGATCGTGTGGCTCAAGGGGTTATAGATGCTTATAAAAATATGGGAACCATAAACGTGCCCATCATTGTACGTTTACAAGGTACCAATGCAGATATTGCTAAAAAATTAATTGACAATTCTGGACTCGATGTTCAAAGTGCGGTTGAATTTCAAGAAGCTGCAGATAAAGTACAAGCGGTTTTGGCATAAATAAACATTACAAACCCTAGTGGGTTTTATTTTTAGTACTAAAATCCAGAGCAACTGCTCTGGATTTTTTTTTAGTTATTTTTTATACATTTCATGTACTCTACAGGCTGTAGATTTTATAAATTTTCTTCTATTTCTTTATCTGTTAATACATCGGGTCTAAATTCACTCATGAGTCCTTCTTGTTTAGACTTGGCATATTTATAGCCAGATTTCCACCATTTTCGCATCAATACTATATCAAAGACTAAAGAATTGGTGGTTAAAACGGTTGGGGTATAATATAAATTAAGTTTTACATTTTTATTGGTTGCGGCGAGTTTACCAATCGTAATATTATGTCGTTCTACGTGTGTGAGCATAAAATCAAATACATCAAACAGTAAAGAAAACGGATTTTTAGCAGGCAATTTATTAAATTGAGTTACCTCAGTTTCTAAAATAATGGCATCTATTTCTGTAGCGCCTCGTAAAATGGCTTCTCTAATGGGGACTAATGATCCAAAACCGCCATCGGCATATTGAAAATGATTTTTTTCTAACAAACTCATAAATGGAATATAGTTGCAGGAGCCCCAAATCCAATCGCAAAAATCATCATAGGTACACTCTTGAATGGATTTATATTCAACTTGATTGGTGGTTAAATTTGAGACGGTGACGATTACTTCTTTGTTTTCTGCTCGAATTTTAGCGTACATGTCTTCGGTAATATTCTTCTTAATTAAACGCCTTAAATTTTTACTTTCTCCAAACGTTTTTCTTCCGTTTAAAAAGTTCCATAACGTATTTAAATGTCGGATACACACTACGTTTTGGCCATCAATTTTTTTAATTTTAAAAGGATTGTTACTAAAAATACTTTTCTGATTTACATTTGTGTAGAGTTCTTTCAGTTCATCGATCATGCCTAATGCGAGATGCGAAACCATCAAACTTCCTGTAGAAGTGCCTAAAAATAAATCATATTCTTTGCCTTCGTTTTTCATTAAATATTGCGCAACTCCGCCCGCAAATGCGCCTTTGCTTCCTCCTCCAGAAATTACCAATGCTGTTTTCATGGTCTATAAATGAGTTGTTTAATCGAGTCGTATAAAAATATTAAAAAAGAACTAAAAATGAGAACATATTTAGATTTTGTTTTTACACTTTTAGAGCTTCCAACTTTTTTTGATAGTCTTTAATTTGATCTCGGAATTGTGCTGCATGTAAGAAATCCAAATCTTTAGCCGCAGATTCCATGAGTTTTCGGGTATCTCTAATTTTTTGTTCTAATTCGGACGCTGTCAAATAGGCATTTTCTGGCTCCGCAGCTTTGAGAGCCTCTTGCTCGTAATAATAACTACTCACTGAGTTCTTCGTCAGCGCATTGTTCAAACTTTTATTGAGTGCTGTTGGAACAAGCTTGTGTTTGGTGTTGTAAGCAATTTGTTTCTCGCGACGGTAGTTTGTTTCATCAATGGTTTTTTGCATGCTTTTGGTAATTTTATCTGCATACATAATAGCGCGTCCGTTGAGGTGTCTAGCCGCACGTCCTACGGTTTGAGTCAATGAGCGTGCCGAACGTAAAAACCCTTCTTTATCGGCATCTAAAATCACCACTAAAGAGACTTCTGGAAGGTCCAAGCCTTCCCTTAATAAATTCACCCCCACAAGCACATCAAAAATACCTTTACGCAAATCTTGCATGATTTCAACCCGTTCTAAGGTATCCACATCACTGTGAATATAGCGACATCGAATTTGAATACGTGTCAGATATTTGGTCAACTCCTCTGCCATGCGTTTGGTGAGAGTAGTGACAAGGGTACGTTCGTCTTTTTCCACCCGTTGTTGGATTTCTTCAATCAAATCGTCAATTTGGTTCAGACTCGGACGTACCTCGATAATAGGGTCTAATAGTCCGGTTGGACGAATAACTTGTTCTACAAAAACACCATCTGATTTTTCTAATTCATAATCGGCAGGTGTGGCACTAACATATAAGACTTGATTTTGAAGGCTTTCAAATTCCTCAAATTTTAAAGGACGATTGTCCATCGCTGCAGGTAAGCGAAATCCATATTCTACTAAGTTTTCTTTTCGACTGCGATCGCCGCCATACATGGCATGGACCTGCGAAATCGTCACGTGACTCTCGTCAATAACCATCAGCGAATCACTTGGAAAATAATCTAGTAAACAAAACGGACGTGTTCCTGGAGCACGACCATCTAAATAACGGGAGTAATTTTCAATACCTGAACAATAGCCTAACTCTCGAATCATTTCCAAGTCAAACTCCGTACGTTCTTTCAAACGTTTTGCTTCGAGATGTTTTCCGATTTCTTTAAAATAGTCGTGTTGTATGACCAAATCATCTTGAATATCTTTGATGGCATTTTGTAAAATATCAGGAGAAGTCACAAACATGTTAGCAGGATAAATGGTCACACTTTCATAGACTTCTATAAGCTTATTGTTGTTCACATCAAAGGCTTCAATGGCTTCTATTTCATCGCCAAAAAAGTGAATCCGAAACCCATGATCGGCATAGCTTGGAAACACATCCACCGTATCCCCTTTAATTCTAAAATTCCCATGATTAAATTCGCTTTCAGTACGAGAGTATAAACTTTGCACAAGTTTATGTAATAGTGCTGTTCTTGAAATAACTTCATTTACTTTTAGACTAATGACATTTTTTTGAAACTCTGCAGGGTTTCCAATACCATATAAACAAGACACAGAAGCAATAACAATCACATCTCTACGTCCCGATAATAGGGAGGAAGTGGTACTTAAACGCAGCTTTTCAATTTCTTCATTTATGGATAGATCTTTTTCTATATAGGTTCCAGAAACAGGGATATAAGCTTCTGGCTGATAGTAATCATAATAGGATACAAAATATTCTACAGCATTTTCAGGAAAAAACTGTTTAAACTCAGAGTACAGTTGTGCAGCGAGTGTTTTATTATGCGCCAAAACTAGGGTAGGTTTCTGAACTTCTTGAATGATGTTTGCTACCGTAAAGGTTTTTCCTGACCCTGTAACCCCTAAAAGTGTTTGGTATTTTTCATTGGATTCAATTCCTGACACTAATTGTTTTATGGCAGCGGGTTGATCTCCAGTAGGTTTAAAATCGGATGTTAGCTTAAATTGCATAGTTGCAAAGCTAAGGGAAAGTAAGCGCTAGAGCAAAGGGAGGCAACAAATATTTTTTAATTTGGACTAATAGTTTAAATAGACCCAACCCGATTTGGTGTTTTGATTTTCAGGACTTAAAGTAAGCACATAAAAATAGGTTCCAATGGGAAGTAAGTTATTGCTTTTAAGTGGTCCGTAATTAGCTTTACCATCCCATTTGGTGTCATTATTTCCTTTAAAGATGATGGTGCCCAAACGATTAAATATAATGAGTTCATGTTGTAAATAAATATCATAAAGCCCAGCTATATTAAACGTGTCATTGAATCCGTCTCCATTGGGAGAAAACCCTTGAGGGATCACAATTTCACAGTCTTTGATTTCTAAATTTACGCTGAAAATCTCATAGCAAGGATCAGCATCTATTTTGATGTAAATTGTCTCAGGATCAATCGAAGTTATGTACGCTGAAGGGGCTGTCAAGGCTTCAATATCAGCAATTAAATTTTCTAAAGATTCATAAAAGCTTGCAGCATTTATATCTACTGAAGGATCTAATTCTTTTAGGGTCTCATACAAATCAAAAACCGCCTGATTGTTTCCAAGTTTACAGCCATTTATTGGGCTCAATTCGATGGCTTCAGAGGATTCTAAAAAATCAACAGTAGTGGTTGCTGTGTTATTTGTTTCATTAATTTCAGAAATTTGTCCTGTGCCCGTTCCATTATCATCAACAACACCTTTGAGATTAATGGGGTTTAAGAGTGATGCATCTACTTCAAAATTGATGGTGTTAGCTTCAGTTCCATTCATCTGAATGGCGTTCATCGTTTGTGATTGCCCCACTAGAATAGCATTGGCGTAAAACGCAATTGGGGTATTTGCTGGTAGCACTTGTGTGGAATTCATGTTTCCAATAGTGTATTCAATTGTTAGTTCCCGAGAATTACAACGGAGTTCTACCGCGTCAATAGCTATAGTAGCATCAGGTAATTGACTGTTTAGTACGGTAATAATATTATTAATCATTACTAAATCTTGCCCAGAAGTAAGCCTTATAGTTGCGGAGGCATCGCCTACATTAATAGTGTTTTGTATAGGATAGACATCAATATCCATATTATACAAATTAGAGTCATTGGTAAAACTATTGGTCCCATTAAAAGCATTATTGGCAGGGTTAAGTGGTGGGTTACTAAGCGTAATGCCGTTCATGGTTAATACTTCATTTACTGCTAAACCAGCGTCGCCTTCCCAAGCTATAAATCCAATTTTTGCGCCTGTGGTATCCATGACATTAAGGTTGTTCAATTGGATGGTGATATTTTCAGGGACACTTTCCAAACCATCATATATATTTAGTTGATTGAGAGGGAGGTTAGGGTCAGAATAAATGATCGTTATAGCCCAGCCTGCAAAATTAGTCCCAGTGGAACAATAAGGACTTGAAAGCGCTATATTTTCTAAATTACTTAGGGTGTATAAGCCGTTTCCTTCGGACTGAATTAAGTTGGTTACATCTGCAAAAGCTGCAAAAAATTGCCGATTAGCATCTAAAGTATACGCAAAAGTTCGTGAAGGCGTAATTTCAGTGCTGTTAAGCGTCACATTAAAATCTCCTGCTCCAGACCCCGCCCAATATAAGTAGGCTGCTTCTACAATTTGTGTCGAAGTTAAATTCAAAGTCGCCGATGAAGTTGTGTTAATGATACAATTAATAGAGCTATTATTTTCGGAAGTATTAAGCGTATTTCCAATAGCGGTATAATCCAATCGTCCATTCAATTGGTTAAATAGTGATATGTCTTGAGCAGATACAAGATTTACGAGTAAAATAATTAGGTTAAGGATATTTAAGTTATTTTTCATAAAAATTTAATACTTGCTAAATATACCAATTTTATGCTACTTCTAGAATTATCGTTTCAGAGCAAAATGGCCCTTAAACACTCTATTGTTCTGAAGCTTGGTGTAAAACCAATAATCTGATGATGGCATCTGTTTACCGTTATAAGTCCCATCCCAGCCACCTCCCAATGGATCCAATTGAGCAAGTAGCTTTCCAAATCGATCAAAAACATAAACCTGACTATCTATTTGCTTTGGTGTATTGATTCCATAGATATGCCAGCTGTCATTATATCCATCGCCGTTGGGGGTGAAGAATTTTGGAAACCCAATGACCGCTATATTTTTTTTGACAACTCCACATTCATTTTTGTCGCGTACATAAACGGTGTGAAATCCTGGGATAACATTCAAAAAGATATTGGAATCTTGATAGCCTGAATTTTCATTATACAAAGCAAATTCATAATCACCTTCTCCAGAAACAACGACAGTTACCGTGTTGTTTTGCACACCATCTACAATATCTATAGCGTCTATAGTGGCCGTATTTGATGGGAGTACCGTTATCGTTCTTTGTTTAGAACAGCCATTGATAGTAGTCACGTTAACCGAATATGTCCCTATTTTATTGATTTGAATTTGACGTGTTGAAGCACCAGTGGACCATTGGTAAGAAAATGCGCTAGGAAAACCACTTAGCAGTCCTGCATCTAACGTAATTCTACCAGGGAATGTATTGAGACAATAAATGACTTCCTCTTCAATTTCGATTTGTGGCAGTTCATGAACTATCAATTCAACTTGATTGATGCCAAAGCAATCATTGTCGTTTTCAATACGGGCAAAAATAGTTTGATTATACGCTGTGCTGTTGGTATAACTAGCCCCTAAGGGGTTGTTTTCTAAAAGCGCATCCTGATAGGATTCATAATAGCTCAGGGTGTAAGAGGGCGGTAAACCCGAAAGTATGTCGTCATTTGCATCGCTTAATGTAAAGTCGAACTTCCCATCTTCAGTACCATCAGAGTCACAGGACTCCAGTAGTGTATTTTGAGCGGTTTTTGAACTAACTTTTAAAATCAATTCCGCCACATTAAAACATCCAGATTGAGAGTCTGTGACTTGTACATACACCTTTTCTAGATTTTCAAGGTTAGTATAAGCGTCTCCATTAAAATTATTGGATGCATCGAGTTCTGCATCCGTTCTATTTTTATAAAATTTCAAACTCCGATTTGGGGAGGCGTTTGTGACTTTATCATAAATTTGATTTAAGTTAAAAATGGTAATTCCATCATTAAAGCCATCTTCATCACATTGTACTAATGTAACGTCTTGCGCAATTGGAAGTGGACTATATTCAATTTTAATTGCTCCGTAGCTAATACAGCCGTTAGCTAAGGTGACTTCTACAGCATATTCGCCTTCTGATTTAACCTCTAAAGTAGAGTTAGTAGCTGTTAAAATAGGAATTCCATTTTTAAACCATCGATAAGCTGTGGCATTATTTTGAGTTGCTTCTAAGGGAATTGACTCGTCTCCACAAAGTGCATTGTTAGTCGCTAAAAGCCGATCAATTCCTAAGTCTGTTCCTAACTCAAAACTGCTTGCTTCTAAAAACACTGCAGAATCATAGCGGTAGTTTTGTTCGTCAGCTATAACTAATTTGACATGATAAATGTCATTTGGAATAATCGAGGCAGTTGCGGTGAGTACAGTAGTTTGGCCATTAAAATTAATAGGGGCAAGGTTGGAGTTCCAGCTGCCAAAATAGGTTTCATTAATGGGGTTACATTCGCCAGGAATTTCGGGATGAACAGTGGTCACTTTAACAGGAGTTTCAGTATTTGGTACAAGTGCTATGTTTGTATAGTCCCCACCATTTTGATTACGTATTAAAAACCCAAACAGATCGGAATATTGACAAGTGCTTGAATTACCTTGTTGGTATTCTTCAGATGCAAACAAATATTTGAAGCTAATTTGATTTGCGGCTGCCGAAAACTCAAATTCAATAATTGTTGCATTTAGCGTATTTATCTCGTTAAGAATGTTCTCTAAGTCAGAATCACCCCCCCAATTTGTGGCGTCATCATCACTTAATGTTGTATTTGGCCCTCCTACATTGCTTAGTTTACCAGTACTTAAAACAATACCCTTTTGTAAAGGAAAACTACTTCCATTAGCATCAAAATAACCGAAGCTTTTTTCTGCGGAACCAAAATCGCCACCAACGACATTAGTCACTACTAAATTTTCAATACATGAACTATTAATTAATACATCTTCGATGAGTTCTTGTGCTGTATATGTGCTACTATCAACCAGAACGTTTTGACTGGTTATAGATATTGAAATGAACAGAAGTATGTGTAAGATATATTTTTTCATCAGACCACTACAAAGATACACATTGATATGTTAGATATATTATTTTTAATAATAGAGATGTTTCTTACGGTTTAGTACATGATTCCTAGAATTATTTAAATCACTATTAGCACTCTATTTTTTTAGTGTAAAATGCCCTTTAAAAACTCTGTCATCCACAAGTTTAACATAAAACCAATAATCTGATGATGGCATCTGTTTACCGTTATAAGTCCCATCCCAGCCACCTCCCAATGGATCCAATTGAGCAAGTAGCTTTCCAAATCGATCAAAAACATAAACCTGACTATCTATTTGCTTTGGTGTATTGATTCCATAGATATGCCAGCTGTCATTATATCCATCGCCGTTGGGGGTGAAGAATTTTGGAAACCCAATGACCGCTATATTTTTTTTGACAACTCCACATTCATTTTTGTCGCGTACATAAACGGTGTGAAATCCTGGGATAACATTCAAAAAGATATTGGAATCTTGATAGCCTGAATTTTCATTATACAAAGCAAATTCATAATCACCTTCTCCAGAAACAACGACAGTTACCGTGTTGTTTTGCACACCATCTACAATATCTATAGCGTCTATAGTGGCCGTATTTGATGGGAGTACCGTTATCGTTCTTTGTTTAGAACAGCCATTGATAGTAGTCACGTTAACCGAATATGTCCCTATTTTATTGATTTGAATTTGACGTGTTGAAGCACCAGTGGACCATTGGTAAGAAAATGCGCTAGGAAAACCACTTAGCAGTCCTGCATCTAACGTAATTCTACCAGGGAATGTATTGAGACAATAAATGACTTCCTCTTCAATTTCGATTTGTGGCAGTTCATGAACTATCAATTCAACTTGATTGATGCCAAAGCAATCATTGTCGTTTTCAATACGGGCAAAAATAGTTTGATTATACGCTGTGCTGTTGGTATAACTAGCCCCTAAGGGGTTGTTTTCTAAAAGCGCATCCTGATAGGATTCATAATAGCTCAGGGTGTAAGAGGGCGGTAAACCCGAAAGTATGTCGTCATTTGCATCGCTTAATGTAAAGTCGAACTTCCCATCTTCAGTACCATCAGAGTCACAGGACTCCAGTAGTGTATTTTGAGCGGTTTTTGAACTAACTTTTAAAATCAATTCCGCCACATTAAAACATCCAGATTGAGAGTCTGTGACTTGTACATACACCTTTTCTAGATTTTCAAGGTTAGTATAAGCGTCTCCATTAAAATTATTGGATGCATCGAGTTCTGCATCCGTTCTATTTTTATAAAATTTCAAACTCCGATTTGGGGAGGCGTTTGTGACTTTATCATAAATTTGATTTAAGTTAAAAATGGTAATTCCATCATTAAAGCCATCTTCATCACATTGTGAAAGAGTTACAGGGCTAATTACGGTTGGAAGATAAATGATTTCTATTGTGGTAGAAAACGTCTTGATGGTTGTTCCAGAAGTTAATGTAGCTGATACCGTATAATTACCTGGATTCTCATAAATATGCGTTGGATTTATTATTGAGGTAAATGCACTGGAGTCTCCAAAATCCCATTGAATGCTGTCAAAGCTTTCATCACTATCAATTGTAAATTGAGTAGCATTCCCGAAACATAAATTATCAACTTCAATTTTAGCTAGGAAAAAAGATTGAATAAAAGGAGGTAAGCCTAAATTAACTCCTGTGCCAGTAGCCAATAGTTGTCCAGCTAAATCATAGTCACAAAATAGCCCTTGTTCATCAGGATTGTTAATGACATCTAATGCAAAAGTAGTTGCAGTATTGGCAATATAAATTTTGCCATTAGGGGCCAGTTGAAGCGCTCCAATAAAATTACTTTGCTGATGAATTATGGTTTGAGAACCAGGAATATCCGTTGCATCTAAATCAAATTGGTAAACTATATTTCCAGCACTTGCATATAGTTTACTTGAATCTGTTGAAAAAGCAGTTCCATA
>JABAYZ010000040.1 GCA_018608735.1 Flavobacteriaceae bacterium
CTTGGTTGGCGTTTGGATTAGACATCCAAAAAACAGTGTTTTACCGACAAAGTGACGTCCCACAAGTCACAGAGTTGTCTTGGTATTTAAGTTGCTTTTTTCCGTTTTCTCGACTGGAATTAGCTCACAGTTTTAAGGACAAGGCCGACCGCTTGGAGGATGTCAATGGAGGGTTGTTCACCTATCCCATGCTGATGGCTGCCGATATTCTACTGTACGATGCCAATATCATCCCTGTGGGGAAAGACCAGCTCCAACACATTGAAATGACCAGAGATGTGGCCTCCAGAGTGCATGCAAAAATCGGAGAGGTCTTTGTGATTCCAGAAGCAAAAATTCAAGAAGAAAATATGCTTATTCCTGGCCTTGATGGTCAAAAAATGAGCAAGAGTAAAGGCAATGTGATCGATATTTTTCAAACCGATAAAGCCTTAAGAAAACAAATCATGTCCATTCAAACGGATAGCACAGCTCTAGAAGATCCTAAAGATTGGGCGAGTTGTAATTGTTTTGCCATTTACAAACTGTTGGCTTCTGAGTCTCAATTGGTAGAAATGAAACAAAATTACGAAGCGGGCGGATATGGCTATGGCCATGCCAAACAAGCCTTGTTTGAATTGGTTTGTGAGCGCTTCTCAAAACAAAGAGAACGTTACACTTATTATATGTCCAACTTAGAAGAAGTGGATCAAGCACTTGCTGTTGGGGCTAAAAAAGCGGCAGCTGTAGCAGATGGTGTATTGGCACGTGTTCGAGAGAAAATCGGCTACTAAACCAACTCAAATTCTTTTCCGGGCAGAGGCCGACAAACGCCTTTTAATTCCAGGTTTAACAATAAATAAGCTGCTTTAGAGGTCGGTATTTCACAGGCAATAGCAATCACATCCAAGGCTGATTTTTCTTCTGTTTTTAAATAGTTATAAATTATTTTCTCGTCCGAATCAAGTTCTACAAATAGCTTTTTTTGTACCACTTTTTTTTGAGTCTCCAGCGCCCAATTTAAAACATAGGGGATATCTGCAGGGGTAGAAACCAAATGCGCATTTTTTGTTTTAATCAAATTCAAACAGCCCTGACTTTGACTGTCCGTTATACGTCCCGGAAGTGCAAACACCTCTCTATTGTAATCAAAAGCCATGGCAGCCGTTACCAAACTCCCCCCTTTTTCGGCAGATTCTATCACAATTGTAGCCTCACTCAGCCCTGCAATAAGACGGTTACGCCTTAAAAAGTTTGAAGGATCCATCGGAGCGGTACTCCAAAAATCGGTCACAAACCCGCCTTGTTTTTCTATCAAACTTCGGTACTTAAGATGTTGTTTTGGATAGGTATTTTGAAGGCCCTGAGCCATGCAACCCACTGTTTGGAGTTGGTGTTTTAGGGCTGCTTTGTGTGCAGCAATGTCCGTTCCATACGCAAATCCTGATACTACAATAGGATTGAAAACCGAGAGACTTTCAATTATTTTTTCACACTGAGCAAGTCCATAAGTTGTAATTTTTCGCGCACCAACAATACTAATAACAGGCTGATTTTCCCAATCTATGATCCCTTTTTGAAACAACACAATAGGACCATCGATACAGTGTTTGAGTTTAAATGGGTAGTTAGAATCTTCAAAATACAACGCTTGAATGGATTCTTTTTCTATAAAGTTCAACTCTTTTTCAGCCGCTTTCAGGCGTGAAGATTCTGTAATATTTTTGATGGTCTGTGTGCCAATGCCTTCAATTTTTAAAAGGTTGGCTTTAGATTCTTTGAAAACTGCTTCGGGACTACCACAGTGTTGAATCAGTTTTTTGGCAGTAATATCACCAATATTGGGCACTGCCTGCAAGGCGAGTGCGTACAGTAATTGAGGTGTGTTCATAGCTTTTTAGATTTGAGCTTTTGTGGGCAATAAGCGATTCAAAAATAATGAATTTTTCATTTTAGTGTTGGTTCGAAGCCTAAGCTTGGACAGGAAGCCTTTTTTCTTGTGTTATTTTCGTGTAAATTTGTATTTCAAAAAAACCCATCCAACAAATAAATCCACAATGATAAAATCTGGAAATCCAGCTCTGAGTAAAAAAAGCTTCGAAAATTTAAAAACAACCTCAACTGAGTTAATGACTCTTGATGGTACTGTCAATAAAACAGCCATCAGTATGGGAATTTTAGTGTTTGCGGCCTATTATACCTACAGCAATGCTATTATGGATTATGTACTTATTGGGTCTATTGGAGGGTTTGTACTCGCTATCGTAACAATATTTAAAAAAGAATGGGCGCCCGTAACAGTTCCAATCTATGCCGTTCTTGAGGGATTAGCGCTTGGTGGAATTTCTAAAATGTATGCAAATGCGTTTGAACCTGGAATTATTCCTCAGGCCGTTATGCTAACTTTAGGCATCTTGTGTGCGCTATTATTTGCATATAAGACAAAAATAATCAAAGCAACGGAGAATTTTAAATTAGGCGTATTTGCCGCAACTGCTGGTATTGGGGTTGTGTACTTAATTAGTTTTTTAATGAGCATATTTGGAGGCGGCGGTTTGCCTGTCATGGATCCCTCAAATGCCTCTATGTTAAGTATTGGGTTTTCACTTTTTGTGGTGGTTATTGCCGCCTTAAACTTGGTGATGGATTTTGACTTCATCGAGCAAGGAGTAGAAAATGGCGCTCCAAAATACATGGAATGGTATGGCGCTTTTGGATTATTGGTCACACTCATATGGTTGTACCTTGAAATACTCAAATTGCTTGGAAAGTTGAGCTCTCGCAAATAATCTCTTTGATATTATAAAAAAATACTTTTTTTTAATAAAAATTTTTTAACTTTGGAGTTATGCAACTAAGTCAGTACATCAGCGATTTACTTTACCGCTACGAATGTGTCACCGTTCCAAATTTTGGAGCGTTCTTGTCACATCCAATATCGGCAAGAATTAATGACGTCACAAATGATTTTTACCCCCCTCAAAAACGCTTATCATTTAATGCGCAGTTGCAATCTAATGATGGGCTTTTGGCAACTTACATCGCGGATATTGAAAACATTCCCTACGAAGCGGCCACTAGCAAAATTGACCACCAGGTTTCTCAGCTTAAATTAAGCTTAGATAAAGGAGAAACTGTTGTGTTTAAGCATATCGGAGAATTACACGCTTCTTCAGAGGGCAAACTTTTGTTTGTTCCAGCTGAAAGTCTTAATTATATGACCGAAGCTTTTGGTTTAGCCTCATTTGTATCACCATCTATCGAACGACAAGCACATCAAGCAGTTGTTCAAAAATTAGAAGCCAATGGAGCCATTGCTTTAACTCCAAAATCTCGTAAATCTAAGCTGTTAAAATATGCCGCTATTGCGGTGCTTGCACTTGGTTTAAGTGGGTCTATAGGGTCCAATCTATACCTCAGTCAAATTGAGCAACAAAATAGTATTGCGCTTGATACAGCAAATAAAACTTTAGACAATAAAATACAAGAAGCTACTTTTATAATTGATAACCCATTACCTGCTGTAATGGTAAGTTTAAAAAAGCAAAGTGGTAATTTTCATATTGTAGCTGGTGCCTTTCGAATGGAAGCTAATAGTGAACGAAAGTTACAACAACTGCTTGCTTTAGGTTACAACGCACGTCGAATTGGCGTCAACAAATATGGCCTACACCAAGTGGTTTATGAAAGTTTTGAAACAAGAAAAGCGGCTGTGAGCGCCTTATTCAAAATCAGAAAAGCAGAAGATCGCGCCGCATGGATGCTGATAAAAAAGCTTCCCTAACTAACTCCAATTATTTTAACTATCCATATAGGTACAGCCTTTTGTACTCTATATTGTTATACCTTTTAAACTTATGGAATCTAAACACCCTCAAGACTCAAAAACAATACTGACAGACTTGGTATTGCCGAGTGAAACGAATGCCATTCACACCTTATTTGGAGGTGAATTATTGGCTCGAATGGACCGTGCAGCCAGCATTGCTGCTGAGCGACATTCTGGTGAAATTGTCGTGACTGCCTCAGTGAACCATGTCGCGTTCAAACATGCTGTGCCCTTAGGTAGTATTGTGACTATCGAAGCCAAAGTCTCACGAGCGTTTAAAAGCTCTATGGAGGTATATATCGATGTTTGGGTAGATGACAAAACAACCAAAAAATCTGTAAAAGTAAACGAAGCCATTTTTACATTTGTTGCGGTAGACACTAAAGGCGTCCCCGTATCAATCCCACAACTGGTTCCTGAAACCAAAGAAGAGATTCAACGCTTTGAAGGCGCTTTGAGACGTAAACAATTGAGTTTGGTCTTAGCTGGAAAAATGAACGCTCAAGATGCCACAGAATTAAAAGCACTTTTCAGTTAATCGCTTATAAACGATAAATCCACTGAGAAGGGTTTTGGATAGAACTGTCTTTATAAATTCCGAAACTAAGAATTGTTTCTCCCGATGACTTGTTGGTGATCACCTCACCAATCATTTGTTTTGTAGTCACCTTATCCCCTTTATTGACATAAAATTTAGAAAGATTTTTATAGATCGTAATATAATTCCCGTGTCGAATCATGATGGTATTATTTCCGTTTTTCGGGGTCATTATACCCTGAACTACGCCGTCAAAAACTGCTCGGACTTGCTCCCCTTTATTGGTCGCAATACGAACCCCATTACTTTTAATCGTTAAGGAAGGGTCTATAGGAGATGGTTTTGTGCCATAGCGTAATTTAACAACACCATTGGTTACAGGCCATGGAAGTTTTCCTTTATTAGCCGTAAAATTAGCCGCTAGGATTTTCTGCTCGGGAGTCAATGAAAAGACTTTTAGTTTTGAAGATTTCCCCGCTTTTATATTAGATTCGGCGATAGCTGCCTGAATGATTTTTCGAATTTGTTTATCTATTTTTCTTGATTCACTTTGCTTGATTTTTAGCTGAGCAGAAAACTGCGATAAATTATTTTTGATGTCTTTTATCAATGCATTTTGTTGAAGACGCTCATTGTCAAGAATAGATTTTGCTCTTTTATTGTCTTCAATAAGAGCTTGTTTATTCTTTTTTTGGGCGACCAATTCAATATTTAACTTTTGCATTTTAACCGTTTCAGTCTTAATCAACTCCGCTTGAAGCTTTTGATAATCGGCATATTGCTTAATATACTGTAGTCGTTTATAAGCTTGTTGAAAATTGGTGGACGATAGTAAAAACATGAGCTTACTTTGGTCAGATCGACTCTTATAGGATTTTACAATCATTTGAGCATAATCTTTTTTCAGTGCTTTAAGCTTTACTCTTAATTTGGAAATTTTGGTTTGGTTACTATTAATTTCTCGTGTTAATAAATTGGCTTGTTGATTGGTTATACTAATGAGGTTTTCTCTAACCTTAATCTTAAAATCTAAGTCTTCTACAACTGATAAAACCGATTTTTGTTCTTTCTTGCCTTCAAACAACAGCACGCCTATTTGTTTAATTTCAAACTGTAATTCGCGACGGCGTTCTTCTAATTGTTGCTGTTTTTTACTTTGAGAAAAGCCACTAGAATGCAACATCAATAGTAGTAGAAGGGCTCTAAAAGTAAAACGTGTCTTGGTTAATTTCATTTTAATTCAATAGCTTTAAACCCTTTAGGTGTTTTAAATGGAAATCGTAAAGGGTCATCCAAACTTACGGATTTTATATTCAAATTTAAGAGTGTTTGCTCATTCGTATTAGTTGCTCTAATAGACAGGTCTTCGGGGAGGACTAATCCGTTTACGTTTTGATACGACCGGTATTGGATATTCAGGCTATTTTTCTTCAATGGTTGGCTTAAGTGTTGAGTATCCAATTTAAAATACGTTGGATTGATTAAGTAAAATAAATCAAAAAGTGTATTTGGTCGTTTTGGGATTAACTTATAAGAACTTGGGTGATTTATTTTTTGAAACTCTTTTGGTTTGAGGTCAAAAATGGCTTCGCCCAAAAGTAAATTTTGAAGATTTTCAAACTGTAGATCGGTCCCTAAAAAATCGCTGATTAAAGCATAATCCCCATCAAAATAGGTCTTGTCCAATTTATTATAAAAACGAACACGATCGGGAGTGATTTTGACACGTACCATATTTAGAAATGCATTGACCCAAATGGTATTGTCATGACCCATCCGAAGGGTCAAAGTGTGTGTCTCAGAATGATCCCCTTGGATGTATTCCACTTTTAATCGCCCCTGTAAAGTCGTAAATTTGGACTGAAGTTTATTGTGATTTTTTATGATTTGCTTTGCGGACATATTTGAGTCCAATGTTCCAGAAGATTTCACTAATTCTGTAGACTTGCACCCTACAAAAAGAAGACCTATAACGATGCTATATATACGTTTTTTCATTGTTGTTGTTCTAATGCTATTGCTTTTTTACTAAACGCTTCAGATGCCTCAATATTATTCTGTTGCGCGTAAGCTACACTAAGCTGTTTGTAAATATCGAGTTGAAGCGCGGTGTTGTCAACGCTATAATCTAAGCCCATAGTTAGATACTCAATTGCCAAATCGATCTTGTCGAGCTGTCTGTTTGCGGTGCCATTAACTAAATATAAAAACGGTTGAGACGGATAAAGCTCCATTTGAGTTTCTGTAAACGTAGCAGCCAGTTCAAACTGACCGGTTTCCAAATATAAAAGCGCTAGGTTTTTAATAATTGTAAAATTATTGGGGTCAAATTCCAAGGCTTTTGTGTACGATGAAATCGCTTTTGGATAAACTTTTTGAGCGTAGTAATACTCCGCCCATTCCAAATCGGAGCGGCTGGGTGTATTTTGACTTACTGTGTTTGTAACGTCTAAAAGTGCGGGTTCATATGCTGGAAATTTAGCGACAAAACGCATAAAATCGTTCAGTACTTTTACTTTAATGCTCGGGCTAACTACCGTACTTGTGGTCACAATTTTCATGGATTCGATGGCTTTATCATAGGCCTTGTCATCTAGATAAAACTTGTATAACGCAACATGAACCAAATGTGATTTTGGGTGTTTTTCTAGGAATGCTTGTGCGGTTTCAAACGCGTTCTTTTTTTGATTTAATTCGCTGTAGGCATAAATAAGATTCAAAAAATTTGAGGGGTCTTCAGGAGTTTCTTGCAAGCGTGTTTTGAGGTGAGCAATCCGTTTGTCTTCAAATCCACTACGGTCATAAATATCCTTTCGAATGGAATCTCTGACAGCATTGATTCCAAAATTGTGGTCTAGCTCATCCAAAACGTTAAGCGCATCCAGATAACGCCCAGCTTCTAGATAGAGATTCACTAAATCTTGTTTGTAATCCGGATGGCGAGAAAGCAAAGGAGCGATAGCGAGGATGGCATCCGCAAAACGATTTTGATCTACATATAAATGATATAGACTTTCTTTATACCAAAAATTATCTCCATCTATTGCGATAGCTTTTTGAAAATTATATTCGGCATTATCGTATTGTTTTAGCTTAAAATAATTCGTTCCTAACTCGTGAAACACAACAGATTCTGTGGCGTCTAATGACTTACAGTCTAGTAATTCCTCGATAGATTTGGAATAATTTTCGAGTGTTTTTTGTCGTAATGCTTCGTAAAAATGGTTTTGAAATTTGACATGAGTGCTTTCTTTTGAATCCACCAAAAGGCTATCAGTCTCATTTTGAGTGTGTCCCCAAAATACACTGATTAGGACGCAAAAAATTACAAAACTATGTCGTGTCTTTATCATTATTTTCCAGTGCTTCCAAACCCACCTTCTCCGCGAGAGGTTTCGTTGAGTTGTTCTACTTCGATCCAGTCTGCTCGTTCATGTTTTGCGATGACCAATTGTGCAATACGTTCACCGTTTTCTATTTTAAAATCTGTGTTTGACAGGTTCACTAAAATAACGCCAATTTCCCCACGGTAGTCTGCATCTACTGTACCGGGGCTATTCAAAACAGTTAAGCCGTGTTTTGCTGCCAAACCACTTCTTGGTCGCACTTGTGCTTCAAAGCCCACAGGAAGTTCTATAAACAAACCAGTTTTGATGATGGCTCGGGCTAAAGGTTTCAAAATAACAGCTTCTGAAATATTAGCACGAAGGTCCATTCCTGCAGAAGCGCCTGTTTCATATTCAGGGAGGTTGTGATCTGATTTGTTTATGATTTTAATTGTCATGTGATGGGTTTAAAAATTGTTTAATGGTTGCTTTTTCATTGAACCAGATAATTAATAACAATAGTCCTACCATAGCAGAACCTATTACATACTGCGTTCTAAAGTGATAAAACGATAAAATTGATAAGCTGATCGTAAGAACCAGATACATTCCTATTTTTTTTAGGTTATAAGGGATCGGATAGTGTTTCCGTCCAAAATAATACGATAATACGGTCATTGAAAAATACGCCACAAAGGTGGCTACTGCAGAAGCCATATAACTATACGATGATATGAACATCACATTGATTAGTAGCGTTATTACGGCTCCAAAAATCGATATATACGCCCCAAAACTGGTACGGTCTGTGATTTTGTACCATACAGATAAATTGTGATATATTCCAAGAAAAAGATAGGCTAATAGTAAAATAGGCACCACTTTCATGGCCTCCCAATAGGCTTCATTTGGAATGAGAATGCCTTTTAAAACATCGATAAAGACTACCACCACAAGGAGAATTAGAGCCCCACATATGACAAAAAACTCCAGTATCAGGGCGTAATTTTTTGTGGCGTCTTTAGCTTTAGATTGACTAAAAAAGAAGGGTTCTATACCAAGACGATATGCCGTAGCAAACAACATCATAAAAAGTGCAAGCTTATAACAAGCCGAATACATTCCTATAGAGGTTTTAGCAATAGACTCCGGAAGCAAACGCTCTAGCAAGACCCGGTCAAAAGTTTCATTGATGGAAAATGCTATACCCGAAACCAATACTGGAAAAGCATAGTGCAGCATTTTTTTCCAAAGTTTTGAGTCAATTTTATACTTGATGTTAAAATAAAATGGCAAAAGTATGAGCAACGTCACTGCACTTGCAACGAGGTTGGCGATAAAAATATAACTGACTTCAAAGTTTGCAACATAAATCGTATCCCAGATGCTGCACGCTTTCGACAATGCCTGTAAATATACAAGCAAGAAAATATTTAACCCAAGGTTGACCACGACATTGGTGAGTTTGACCGCTGTGTATTTTACAGGTTTTCCTTGGGCTCTCAAATAAGCAAAGGGAATAATAACCAGAGCATCTAAAAATAAAATCCAAACAACCAAAGTGATGTAGTTGACATGGATATGTGTGAGATCGGCGATCTGTTGTTGAAACAACAAACCAAGTACTAAAAACCCTAAAGAGGATACTAAAATTGAAATTGTGGAGGTGCTGAGTACTTTGGTTTTAGAAGGTTCTTTATTGAAAAACCGGAAAAAGGCCGTTTCCATTCCGTACGCAAGGATGACGTTAAACAACACAAAATAGGCAAATACAATAGACACATCGCCGTAATCTGAGACGTTTTGTAGCACCGATTTATCCGTGTGTAAACGCACCAAAAGAAAACTCAACATTCTAGGAATTACAGTGGCTAAGCCATAAATGAAAGTTTGTTTGTATGCTGTTTTAAGGACGCCCACTCGTATCTGTTTTATCCTATAAAAATACAAATTTAAACCAACAAACTATAATCGATGTTTAGGGGTTTTTGGGCGGTGCAGATGGAGAGACAATATCTCGTAATCTTTTTAAATTTGAGATCTTATAATAAAGGCGTTTGTTGTTGACTTTATAACTGATAACACACTCATTTTGAGATAGGGTAAAAGGAGATTTGTCAATTTGTGCAGGAAGTGTATTGCCGTATTCCTCTCGACGTTCGGAACTAAATATCATGTCCTTTGGATGTGTGGTGGTATACTTAAATCGCCCAATAATTAAATGGTCTCTTGTTTCCACTGCCGACTTTTCGCCTCTAAAATGAAGACTGTCAATTCTAATTTTAGATGGTTTTGTTGTTGGCAAAAATACATTAATTCCCGAGCCAGCACCCTCGATTCCCGCAACCCATGAATTGTAGTAGGGTTCGGAGAAATCTAGGGGAGGGCTTGTCTGAAACTGTAGCAGCGATTCTTGTGCACTCTTACAATTAAAGGTGCTTAAAAAAATAATTCCTAGAAGTAATGGGGATGCTATCTTCATTTTGGATTTGAATTTTGAGGTATAAACATACACGTTTTTTAATTGAGTTTAAAATTAAAGCCTAAAAATACGGCGACACCTGATGCCGAAGTTTCATTGACAGTGATGTTTTGAGCATTGAAATACGGCAAGTGCAGTTGCACGTAAAGCTTCTCTTTTAATTTATAATTTGCCCCTGCCCCTATACTGAAAATGGTCAAAGCACTGTTTTCGATGGTGTCATAATTACGGGGTAAATCTTCAAAGCCAAAGCCGTAGCCTAAGTGGCCAAAAACATTGAATTTAGAGGTGTTGACGAAGTAATATTGAACCGAGGGTATAAACCCATAGGAGTTAATG
>JABAYZ010000094.1 GCA_018608735.1 Flavobacteriaceae bacterium
GCACAAAAGTAAGGGCAATTATTAAAACAGCCCCCATAATTACGGGTAAATCTAAAGTGTTTAATGCATTTACGATTTCTTTCCCTAAACCATTCCATGCAAAAATGTATTCTACAAAAACAGCACCTGCCAACAAGGAGGCAAACCAACCCGATATTGCTGTGACTACGGGGTTTAGTGCATTTTTCATGGCATGCTTGGTAATAATTTGAAATTCGCTTAATCCTTTGGCTCGAGCCGTTCGAATATAGTCCTGATTAAAGACTTCTAATAACGAGTTTCGCATCAGTTGGGTTACTACCGCCAAGGGACGAATCCCAAGAACTAAGGCGGGTAGTATTAAATTTTTAAGCTTTAATTCATAGACCTCTCCAAAATCATCTAATTCGTACAAACTCCCTGTCATTTCTAATCCGGTATAGTGGTGTAATAGAAATCCGAATATCCAAGCGGCTAGAATGGCACTAAAAAAAGAGGGCAAACTCATGCCAAATGTACTGACAACCAATATTGTTTTATCTACCCAATGGTCTTTATACAGTGCTGAAATTACGCCTAAAAACAGGCCTAAGGCCAACGCAATACAAATGGAGGCTACCGCCAAAATAATAGTGTTTGGTAGGGTTTCTTTTAAGATGTCACTAACTTTTTTTCCTTGCTTAGTAAATGAAGTCCGAAGGTATGGATACTTCAAAACAACGGCTATACTAGAGGTTTTAATGAGCGGTTGAAAACTATAGGGATGGGATTCTAAAAAAGTATAATCTTCACTGTCATTTGAATGAAAAGATAGTGGCGATAAATCGTTTATATAGTACAAATACTGAGTAAAAATAGGCTGATCAAATCCATATTTTTGTTTGACTATTGCCAATTGGGCTTGATCTTCATTTTGACCCAACATCATTTGTGCGGGATCTCCTGGCAAGACATTAAAAAGGAAAAAAATAGTGGTCACGACGCCCAAAAGGGTCCAAAACGAATGCTGTATTTTTTTTAGTATATACTGCCCCAAATTATTTAAAGCTCTAAGTTATCAATATCATTCCAATGTACTTTTTGTTGAACCGTACCACGATCTAACTGCAAGACTCCTGGATTAGAACGCACCACCGTTTTGAGTGCTTTTTCATCGCACAAATAGAACTCAAAATCGAGCCCGTAAGTTTCGCTAATCTTGGTAATCGCACCCTGACCTGAAGCACTCAATCCAATAACGGTATAGCCCTTAGCCTGTGCATTTGTGGATAGAGCTTTAAGTTTTTGAAGGCCGTGTTTATCAGCAGTATCCAAATTATAGGACACAATCATAATGAGTTTTTCTTTAGCAAGAAATGTTGTGGTTAAATCTTCTGTGTCCGACTCTATTGAAAAATCTAAAATAGAAGGCTGAAAGCCTTCGTCAATAACTTTAGCATCTACACTAACATAGTCGCCGTCTACACTGGGATACGATCCATCGGTTACAATGGTTTGTTCTTGCCCATTCACATTAAAAACCCATGTAAATTCTTGAATAGCTTTTGGCGCATCAACAGGTGTGCTCATATTTTCAATAAGGTTGTCTCCAATTTTATAAGCTCTAAAATCAATACTTGGTAAATGCATCAATACATGATATCCAAAACCAAGACTTCCTATAAAACTCAACAACGCTAGAAGGGTTGTGAGAAAGGGCTTAAATATAGGTGTTATACAGGATTTTCCGATAAACAAAATTATCACAAACACGAGTAAGACAACATCTTTTGTAAAGCTTTCCCAAGGGGTTAATTTTAAGGCATCTCCAAAGCATCCACAATCTTTTACTTTATCAAAATATGCGGAGTAAAAGGTGAGAAAGGTAAAAAATACAATCATAAGCAACAGGCTCCATACCGTGAATTTTGGCTTGTATCCAATCAATAAAAATACGCCTAGCACGACTTCAAAAACAACCACAAAAACCGAAATGATTAGTGCATATGGCTCTAAAAAAGGGAGGTTTAAAACATCGGTGCTAAAATATTCTTGTAGTTTATAAGAAAATCCCAAAGGGTCATTGAGTTTAATAAACCCAGATATTATAAATAAGATGCCGACAAAAATTCGAGAAATAGGAACTAATATTTTCATTTTGTTAGTCGTTTAAGTGAATTAAAGCAAAAATGGCATAATTAATCATATCCTGATAATTTGCGTCAATACCCTCGCTAACAAGGGTGTGTCCTGCATTGTCTTCGATTTGTTTGACGCGTAATAATTTCTGTAAAATCAGATCTGTTAATGAGCTGACACGCATATCGCGCCAGGCTTCACCATAATCGTGATTTTTGTCCAGCATTAACTGTTTGGTCACTGCAACTTTATCTTCATAAAGCGCTACGGCTTCTTCAAAAGATAAATCGGGTTGTTCTACAACACCTTTTTCAATTTGAATAAGCGCCATGACACAATAATTGATAATGCCCACAAATTCACTAGCTGCATCTTCATCTACTTTTTGAACTGCATTTTGCTGAAGCCCTCTAATGCGCTGCGCCTTGATAAAAATCTGATCTGTTAATGATGGTAATCTAAGAATCCGCCACGCACATCCATAGTCTTTCATTTTTTTACTAAACAGGTCTTGACAGACTTGTACAACGGCATCGTATTCTTTTGAAGTATTTTGCATGAAATAAATCGAATTTTCCGTAAATTTCGCTTAAAATATTCAAAACATCAAGATTTATGGTTTAAAGTTTTAAATCTTGATTAAAACCAACAACGCTAACGTTTATATGACTCTCAATTGTAACGGCCAATTAATTGATCTCAACTCCCCCAAAGTGATGGGAATTTTGAATGTAACCCCCGACTCTTTTTATGATGGCGGACGATTTAAGGACGAAAAAAGTATATTAACCCAAGTTGAAAAACTTTTAAAGGAAGGGGCTCATTTTATTGATATTGGTGCCTATAGCTCACGCCCTGGAGCTGATTTTGTTTCTGAAGTCGAAGAATTGAATCGGCTTATTCCAATTGTGACCTCAGTTGTGGACAGGTTTCCAGAGTGTGTTGTGTCTATTGACAGTTTCAGGAGTCAGGTGGTCAAAACGGCTATAGATGCTGGTGCGGCAATAGTCAACGATATTTCTGGTGGGCAACTGGACCCCTTAATGTTTGAAACTGTTGGTGCACTGGGTGTTCCTTATATTATGATGCACATGCGTGGCACGCCTCAAACAATGCAGCAGATGACAGATTATCCAGATGTGATTAAAGCGGTGTATACTTACTTTTCTGAACGGATCCAATTGGCAAAAAAGCACCAAATAAAGGACATCATTTTAGATTTGGGGTTTGGGTTTTCTAAAACCAAAGCACAAAATTTTGAACTGTTAGCAATGTTGGACTACTACACGAATTTACATCGCCCTATTTTGGCAGGTGTTTCTAGAAAATCTATGATTTATAAAACACTTAACACTACGGCCGATCTAGCACTTAATGGCACGACAGCGCTTCATATGGTGGCACTTCAAAAAGGTGCTAAACTCCTTAGAGTTCATGATGTGAAAGAAGCTATGGAATGTATTCAACTGCATAAGGCACTTCAAAAATAGGGTTCATTTTATATTTATTATATTTATTCAAATTTTCAGACCAAGTGGACATATTTAAAGACTTATTAAATTTCAATATACTAGACATTCTCGACATTATTTTAGTCGCTTTTTTGTTGTACTATGTTTACAAATTAATTAAAGGTACCGTAGCCATTAATATCTTTTTTGGTATTGTTATTTTTTACCTGTTTTATTTATTGGTTGATGTCTTACAAATGCGCATGCTAAGTAATATCTTGGGTGGGTTTATGAGCGTAGGAATTATTGCTTTGATTGTGGTTTTTCAACCTGAAATTCGAAAATTCTTATTAATGATTGGCTCCACAAACCTAAGTAAAAGTGGGTCTTTAATTAAGCGTTTTAGTTTTATTAAAACTCAAGACAACAATATGTCTGATGCGGAAATCATTATAAAAGCCAGTACAAAAATGGGCAGCACAAAAACAGGTGCACTTATTGTGATTGAACGCAATAATAATTTAGATTTTCTTGTGGAAACTGGCGATGAAATGAGAATTAAGGTCACACAACCTATTCTGGAGAGCATCTTTTTTAAAAACAGCCCTCTTCATGATGGTGCTATTATTATTTCAAATAATATTATAAAAGCTACTCGTGTGATCCTTCCAGTCAACAATGAA
The DNA here is from genome assembly GCA_018608735.1 of Flavobacteriaceae bacterium. Lineage (GTDB taxonomy): Bacteria > Bacteroidota > Bacteroidia > Flavobacteriales > Flavobacteriaceae > Hel1-33-131. The sequence continues at coordinate 4,232 of JABAYZ010000094.1, forward strand.
AAAAATATTCCTTCGCGTTTTGGATTAAGACACCGTGCGGCGATCGGAATTACAGAAAAAACAGATGCTCTAGCTATTGTAGTTAGTGAAGAAACTGGACAAATTTCGTATGTGAATAATGGTGAGTTTGTGATTTATACCGATACCCAAGATTTGATCGAAAAAATAAAGTTAGACTTGTCTTAAGCTTAATTATTTTGAGTTAAAAACTGAGCATCATATAAACTGCGGTAATGGCCATTTTTATTTTTCAACAACTCTTTATGGGTGCCTTTTTCAATGATTTCTCCAGCATCCAACACAATAATCATATCGGCGTTTTGAATGGTTGCCAAACGATGTGCAATTACAATTGAGGTTCGATCTTGTGTGATTTTTTGGGTTGCATTTTGAATGAGCTGTTCCGCATAAGAATCTATAGAAGCAGTGGCTTCATCCAATATTAGGATTTTTGGATTGGTCACATAGGCTCTTAAAAATGAAATTAATTGACGCTGACCCGAAGACAACATTGCGCCTCTTTCTTTAACATTGTAATGGTAGCCCTTGGGCAAACTCATTATAAAATCATGGATACCAATCTCTTTTGCAGCAGCTTCCACTTGTAGCTCTGTTATATCTGGATTTTTAAGAGTAATGTTATTCAGGATCGTATCTGCAAACAAAAAGACATCTTGGAGTACGACGGCTATATTTTGTCTTAAGTTTTTAACGGTAATGGTTTTTATGTCTTTAGAATCAATTGTTATTTTTCCGGAATTGATGTCATACAAACGGTTCAATAGATTAATAATAGTTGATTTTCCAGCACCTGTAGAGCCCACAATAGCAATCGTTTCTCCAGCATTAACCTTGAAAGACACTCCTTTTAAAACGAGTTCATTGTCTACATAAGAAAATTTAACATTCTTAAATTCTAAGTTGCCTTTTACATTTCCTAAAACTGCATTACCATGATCTTGGATATTAGATGTGGTGTCGAGGACTTTGAACACACGATCTGCAGCCACCATCCCCATTTGGAGTGTGTTGAATTTATTTGCGATTTGATTTAAAGGTCTAAACATCATTGGAACCATCATTATAAAAGCAGTCAAATCGCCAATAGAAGCGGTTTGATCTAGTATGGTGTTGAGACCGCCTAACCAAATTACAACACCTAAAGTCACCGATGATAACAAATCTGCAATTGGAAAAAACACAGAGTTATACCATACGGTTTTGATCCATCCTTTTTTATGTCGGTCGTTAATGGCTCTAAAATTTTCGGACTCAATGGTTTCTCTTGCAAAAACTTGAACGATTTTCATACCAGTGATACGCTCTTGAACAAAGGAATTCAGATTGGAAACTTCGTTACGCACATCTTCAAATGCTTTTTTCATGTATTTTTGAAATATTTTAGTCGCAATCAAAACGATTGGAAGCGTAAAAAACACTATCAAACTCAGTCGCCAGTTCATATAAAACATCACGCCTCCAACAACACTCATTTTTAGAATATCGCTAAAAATCATAAACAGCCCTTCCCCAAAAATATCGGCAATACGTTCCATATCTGTCACTGTTCTGGTAATCAAAACACCAACAGAAGAGTTATCAAAATATTTCATTTTAAAGCCAAGGATATGCTTAAATAGTTTAATCCTAATGTCTCTTACAACCGACTGTCCTAACCAGCTAGCATAGTAAATAAACAATAAATTACAGGTGACTTCAAGAATCAAAAGGCCTAACATTAAAAGGATGTATTGTAAAAAGCCAGGCTCAAATTGTTGTTCTATATTTTGATCTATGGCCAATTGCAATACTTTTGGGCGTAAGGCGCCAAAAATTGCCAGCCCAATAACAGTCGTTAGCGCAAGGACAAAAAATCCTGTATAGGGTTTGATATAGTGCAGCAACCTTTTAAATAACTGCGCATCAAAAACTTTGCTTTTAGCTTTCTTTATGGACATAAATTGATTTTGGATATTCTATATTAATTAAATACAGTCCGTGAGCTGGGGCTGATGTGCCTGCATTAGATCTGTTTTTTGAAGAAATAATCTCATGAAATTCTTCTAAGGTTCTTTTTTTTGCTCCCACTTCAATCATGGTACCAACAATAGCACGCACCATGTTTCTCAGAAAACGATCTGCTTTAATGTTAAAACTAAGGGTGGTTTTGTTTCGTTCCCAATGCGCTTCCATAATCGTGCAGTTATAGGTTTTTACATCTGTTTTGACTTTAGAAAAACATTGAAAATCGGTGTATTTAAATAATATTTGTGCTGCTTGATTCATCAAATCAATATCCAAAGGAAGGGTATAAGTATGCGCATTAAGGTAATTAAATGCATCCTTGGTTCTAGAAATTTTATAACTATAGGTTCGACTCAAAGCATCAAACCGTGCATGAATATCAGGCTGAACCTCTCTAATAGTGTTAATGTGAATGTCTTTCGGAAGTAATACATTAAGCTTATAGGCGATATCATTAGCGTCTATTTTTGTATCGATATCAAAATGAGCTATCATTTGTTCTGCATGTACTCCAGTATCTGTACGCCCTGCCCCCATACAATCCAAAGGGATTCTCAACACCGTACTAAGCGCATGATTAAGCGCCGCTTGTACCGTAATGACATCGGGTTGAATTTGCCAGCCATGATAGGCACGACCATTATAGGATAAATCAATAAAATATCTCAAGCTAATTTGATACTTTTGTGGTTAAACATACAAAGATAAATAGACTTTACCATTAATAGCTTTCACATTAACATTTTCTAATGACAAAAATTTTATTACTCTCGGATACGCACAGCTATATGGGAGAAGAGATTCTTAAATATGTAAAACAAGCGGACGAGGTTTGGCATGCTGGTGATATTGGCGACCTAAAGGTTACAGATGCTATAAAGGCATTGAAACCTTTACGCGCTGTTTATGGCAATATAGACAATGCTGAAGCACGCTTAGAATTTCCAGAACATTTGTTATTCAGATGTGAAGGGGTTAAAGTATGGATTACGCATATTGGTGGCTATCCAGGGCGATATGCAGCTGCTGTTCGAGATCGGATAAAAGTGCATACTCCCAACCTATTTATCTGTGGACACTCGCATATATTAAAAGTAATTAATGATAAAAAACTCAATCTATTACATATGAATCCTGGTGCCGCAGGTACACATGGGTTTCATAAGGTTCGTACTATGTTGCGGTTTGAAATTTCGGGCGAAAAGATTCAGAACCTTGAGGTCATTGAATTTAAACGAAAACCATAAAAAAACCCCGAGAAATCTCAGGGTTTTTTTTCGCACTAATTTTCACTAAAATCATTTATCTCAACCGATCCACTGATTTTACAAGCGCCTCATCCTTTTTTATGGCCTTATTGGAAAAAACCAATAATACGATAGATAAAACAGGAAGAAGCAACCCAATACCTTTCTCAGAATTCGCAGTTTCTCCAGATACAGTTAGCAATCGATATATAAATAATCCTAGTAAAATTAAGTTTAATATAATATTTAAACGCCCCAACACAAATTGGGTTTGTCTTGTTTTAAATAAAAAAATAGAGATCAAGGACAACAAGGCTGATGCTGAAAATAAAATCATATACTCTATTGAATCAAATGCAAATTCAATACTCGCTTCTGTATTTCGTACAGGCAAAAATTGAGATAGCCCCCCAGAACAAATAGCGGCTAATAATAAATATAATGTTTGAATTCTTTGAAGCATTCTTGATTTGATGTTCGACAAAAATAATAGTTTCTTTTTTATTACATCTATAAAAAGTTTAAAAATAAAGTTGTATAATTGCATATATAATGGCGAAACCAAACTCAATTCGCTTTACTCAATTTACAATAAAAATCACTTCTTCATAAAATCATTACAAATAATTAAGCTCTTTAATTAATTAAAGATTTAAAATTAACTCACATAGATAATGTTTGAAATTTCACAACTAAAAGAAAAGAAACTCCCTGAACTACAAGAAATTGCAAAAGAACTAAAGGTTCCTAAATTCAAGAGTTTAAAAAAAATTGACCTCGTATATCAAATACTCGATTTACAAGCTACCAATCCTACAATCGTTACACCTGCTGCATCGGATGTAAAAACTCCAAGACCAAGGAGAGAACGCATCTCAAAACCAGAAGCGAGACCAGCTGTAAATGCAGCACAAAAAAAGGAAACTCCTACTGAAAACAAATCACTCAAGGCAACAGCTGAAACCAAACCAACGGAAAAATCAGAGACAAAGCCTGAGACCAAAGTAGAATCTAATGGAGCGCCTAAAATTAATCCAAGGCCTCAAAAACAAAAAAACCCAAATCAAAACCCAAACCAAAAACAGAATCCAAATCAAAACCCTAATCAAAAACAAAACCCGAACCAAAAAAACCCAAATCAAAAACACGGCAATAACGGAAACAAAGACACTCGTAACCGCTATAAAGAACCTGATTTTGAATTTGATGCCATCATTGAAAGTGAAGGCGTATTGGACGTGATGCAAGATGGCTATGGCTTTTTAAGATCTTCTGATTATAATTACCTTTCATCTCCAGATGATATTTATGTATCTCAATCACAAATTCGTTTATTTGGATTAAAAAATGGAGATACCGTGTTAGGACATGTACGTCCACCAAAAGAAGGTGAAAAATATTTTCCACTTATTAGAGTGAGTAAAATTAACGGACTCGATCCTCAAGCGGTTAGAGATCGTGTTGCATTTGAACACTTAACACCGCTTTTCCCAAAAGAAAAATTTAATATCGCCGAAAAACAAAGTACAATTTCTACTCGAATTATGGACTTGTTTTCTCCAATCGGAAAAGGCCAACGTGGTATGATTGTATCACAACCAAAAACGGGAAAAACAATGCTTCTTAAAGATGTTGCCAACGGAATTGCGGCCAACCACCCAGAAGTATATCAAATGATTTTATTGATTGATGAACGTCCTGAAGAAGTGACGGATATGCAACGTAATGTTCGTGGCGAGGTGATTGCTTCTACGTTTGACAAGGAAGCACATGAGCATGTGAAAATTGCAAATATCGTTTTGGAAAAAGCAAAACGTCTTGTAGAATGTGGTTATGATGTGGTGATTCTTTTAGATTCGATCACACGTTTGGCACGTGCTTACAATACGGTTCAGCCGGCTTCTGGAAAAATTTTAAGTGGTGGTGTAGATGCGAATGCACTTCATAAACCAAAACGATTTTTTGGAGCAGCTCGAAATATAGAAAATGGAGGATCCCTTACCATTATTGCTACGGCATTAACGGAAACGGGTTCTAAAATGGACGAGGTGATCTTTGAAGAATTCAAAGGAACTGGAAACATGGAACTTCAATTGGATCGTAAAATATCCAACCGTCGTATTTTCCCAGCCATTGATCTTACTTCATCGAGTACACGAAGAGACGACCTGTTGTTAGATGAGAAAACCATCAAACGTATGTGGGTAATGCGAAAATACCTTGCAGACATGAATCCTGTGGAAGCGATGGAATTTATTAATGATCGTTTCAAACAAACGCGAAACAATGATGAGTTTTTAATCTCCATGAATGGGTAGTTAGATATTCATTTTTAATTCATAAAAAAAGCCTTTCGATGTCGAGAGGCTTTTTTTATGTTACAAGAAGTCAGAGAGTTTGTGGAGTTGGTTCAGAGATTCAGAAAGAACGTTTTCTTCTTGAAGGTCATCACTACAATTAAATAGAACTAGAGTAACTATTGAAATAGCCATAATTTTAAAAATGTTTTTTGTTTTCATAACTAAGAGTTTTTAGGTTTAAATCATTTTTTTATTTTATGAAAAGATTGTGGAGCCGTGTTTTAAACACAAAAAATCCTTTGAAGCGCGCTTCAAAGGATTTTTAAATTTTATGATATTACTAATGTCAACCTATATAGGATGCCAAAGTATATGTATTATAGTGCTGCAACAAATTTAGATAAACCAGACTTTAGGTTTGCCGCTTTGTTATCGTGAATGATGTTGTTTTTGGCCAACTTGTCAATCATTGAAGACACGGTTGAAAATGATTTCTGTGCTTCTTTTTTATCAGTGAGTTCACGCAAATTTTTAATTGCATTACGCGTCGTTTTGTGCTGGTACTTGTTCAGTACGCGCTTGGACTCGTTACTTCTAATTCTTTTTAAAGCTGACTTATGATTTGCCATAATTCTTA
>JABAYZ010000283.1 GCA_018608735.1 Flavobacteriaceae bacterium
TTAGGTTTTTACAGAGAGAGCGTTTAAAGTCTTCTACAGTCACAACTTTTGAGCCGTTAATAGACGTCACAGGAGTATTTCGAGCAGATGCCATGATGGTATTAATTTCATGACTCCCTTCAATACCTTTTTTGGTTATGGAAATCAAACGTTCTTTATAGAAGCCATGTTCTACATAGGTATTAACGAGCTCTTTGAAAAATGAGCTGTCATTTGCTTTGGTGTATGCCGCAATTTCACAAGCCAATAGGGTAGAGGTAACAGCGTCTTTATCCCGTACAAAATCACCGACCATAAAGCCAAAACTTTCTTCGCCTCCGCCAATGAAATCCATATCAGGAAAATCCTTGATCATTTTGGCAATCCACTTAAATCCTGTGAGTCCAATTTTACATTCAACCCCGTAAGCCTCAACAAGTTTGGGGAGCATTGGAGAAGATACTATTGTAGAACCTACAAATTGATTCCCGTTAATGGCGCCGTTGTTTTTCCATAAATCCAACAAAAATTTGGTCATCATCACCATGGTTTGATTGCCGTTGAGTATCACCATTTTATTGTCAAAATTGCGAACTGCAATTCCAAGGCGATCACAATCGGGGTCGGTACCAATTACGATATCAGCATTGACTTCTTCCGCCAATTCTAAGGCCATTTTTAAAGCTTCTGGCTCTTCAGGGTTTGGCGATTTTACGGTTGGAAAATCACCGTCAGGGATGGATTGAGCTTCTACTAGATGCACATTCGTATAGCCAGCACGTTTCAAGGTTTCAGGAACTGCGGTAATAGAAGTTCCGTGTAAGGCCGTGAAAACAACAGATACATTTTCTCTTGATGTTTGAGTATTCACTTCTAAGCTGCCATTTTTTACAGCGGCGTCTATAAAGACATCATCCACGTCTTTTCCAATTAAATGAATCAAGTCGTCTTTAGCAGCAAAATTAATATCCGTGTATTCTAAAGAATTTATAAGGTTGATGATTTCGCCATCAAATGGAGGTACCAGTTGTCCGCCATCTTCCCAGTACACTTTATAGCCATTGTATTCTGGAGGGTTATGAGAAGCGGTTAAAACGATTCCACATTGACATCCTAAATGCTTAAGAGCAAAAGATAATTCTGGAGTAGCACGAAGGTCTTCAAATAAAAAGACTTCTATCCCGTTGGCAGAAAATACGTCTGCAACAATTTTCGCAAAAGGTTTACTATTATGTCTACAGTCAAACGCAATAACAACCTTAATGGTTTGGGTAGGATACGTTTGATGTAAATAATTACTAAGCCCTTGGGTATTTTTTCCTAGAGTGTATTTGTTAATGCGATTGGTGCCAACGCCCATAACGCCACGCATGCCACCCGTTCCAAATTCTAAGTTTTTATAGAAACTGTCGTTGAGTTCTTCTGGGTTATTTGTTTGAAGTTCCTGTATTGTATTTTTTGTGTCTTCATCAAAAAAAGGGGATAACCAAGTGGCTAAATTTTCTTGAATTAGTGAATCTGTATTAGGCATGTAAAAAATATTTTTGCAAATGTAAATATTTGAAAATAGTTATAGTTTTATTTTATCGTCTTTTTGAAAAATTAATTTCATGAATCGGTAGTATCCGAAATATGGTAACGTCCTTTGTTTTGCCGGGATTGTAAGATAATTTCGCCTAAAAATCCTGCGACAAAAAATTGTGTTCCAATAACCATAGTTGTCAAAGCAATAAAAAACTCTGGTCTGTTGGCAATCAATCGTCCTGAGGGATTTAAGAATAATTTGTCAATTCCGAGGTAGGTTGCAAAGCCCAATCCAATAATAAACATGATGACGCCTAAGAATCCAAAAAAGTGCATGGGGCGTCTTCCAAACTTGGAGATAAACCATATTGTAATTAAATCTAAAAACCCATTTATAAATCGTTCCATACCAAATTTTGTTTTTCCGTATTTTCTTGCTTGATGAATGACTACTTTTTCTACGATGTTGGTAAACCCTGCATTCACCGCCAATACAGGAATATAGCGGTGCATTTCGCCATAGACTTCAATGGTTTTCACCACCTCACTTTTGTAAGCTTTTAAACCACAGTTAAAGTCGTGAAGCGTAAGTCCAGATAGTCTTCTTGCTGCCCAATTGAATAGTTTTGAAGGAAGGTTTTTAGCAAAAAAAGAATCGTAGCGTTTCTTTTTCCACCCAGAGACAATATCATGTCCCTGATTTGTAATCATCTCGTATAATGCGGGAATTTCATCTGGGCTGTCTTGTAAGTCGGCATCCATGGTTATGACCACATCGCCTTTGGTTTGTTCAAAGCCAGCATGTAAGGCTTGAGATTTCCCAAAATTTTTAGAGAATTTTAGCCCGCGAACCGCACTATTCTTAGCGTGTAGTTTTTGAATTATTTCCCAAGAATCATCGGAACTACCATCGTCAATAAAAAGAATTTCATACGACAAATGATTGGATTGTAGCACTGCTACAATCCAATCCTGTAATTCTTCTAAAGAATCGTGTTCGTTAAGTAGTGGTATAACTACTGATATATTCATTCTTTTTACTTTTGAAAGTCAAAAGTAAAGAATTTAAGCTTGTTTATCGCCAGTTTTCTTAACGATTAATGCGACGATCAGTCCAATAACGGCATAAAAGGCTAGTCTAAAAACAAAAGCTTGAGCTTGTGTAGCTAAAGAAAAGTTATCTTTTTTACTTGCTTCTTCTAGGGCGGCTTGCATGGCCTCTTGCGGCATTCCAAAACGTTCCATGGTTTTTTTCGTTAAAAGCAAGATTTGCTCATTTAAATAGGTAGCTGCTTCAGGATCAATATAAGTGAAAATTGCGATACCAACTATCGTAGCAATAAATGTTCCAATAGCTATAGTGATAAAATATGCCGAAAATGCTTGTTTAAAGCTAATGAATCCCCCTAAAATAGCTCTAGATTTTATGGAAGAAACAACACCATAAGCAACGACGACGACAAATAAAATAATTCCAAGCCACCATTCTGTGAATAAATCGAGGTTGACGGCATAAATTGCTACAGAAACTAATGATAAAATAGCTCCTAAGTAAAGGCCATTGTTAACGGCAATTGATTTTGTTGTTGGTTCCATAATTTTGTTGATTTAGTTAAGTTATAGTAATAAGACTCAGTCTACAAATATATGTTACATTTTTAATTAAAAAAATAAAATTAATAAACTGTTGTAGTTTTGTAAAAAATATATAAATTTGCAACTCGAAAAATCGAATTTAATAGTTTACGTGATGAAAAAAGATATACACCCAGACAATTACAGAGTAGTAGCATTTAAAGATATGTCAAACGAAGATGTATTTTTAACAAAGTCTACTGCAGATACAAATGAAACTTTAGAAGTGGACGGTGTAGAGTATCCATTAATTAAAATGGAAATTTCTAGAACATCTCACCCATATTACACTGGTAAATCTAAATTAGTAGATACTGCTGGACGTATCGATAAGTTCAAAACTAAATACGCAAAATTCAAGAAATAATCATATTTCTTTTAATTATACTCTAAAAGCCTTTCAACTATTGAAAGGCTTTTCTTATTTTTACACAAAGCTTTGGTATGAATTATATACTTTTTGACGGTCCAAATAGAGACGCTTTATTGCCATTTACCTACACGCGTCCAGTAGCCGATATCCGTATTGGTATTTTGACAATACGTGAAAAATGGGAATTATTTTTAGGGGCTACCACCACTACAGTAACGGAAGATTATCTTTCTGATAAACATCCAATGGTTGAAATGGAGCATAATATTATGATCAATGCTTCCTACACCCCAAACGAAGCTTTAGTCCATCAAATTAAAAATTTAAAAGAAAATCAAGCTGTTTATGATGGGGAGACAATGGTTGCTTTTTATACTTTAGAAGACCAAGAAATAGATATAGATACGCTCGAGGTGTTTCAATCTGAAGGCGAACTTTTAAAAATTGAAACCACTTGGGACATTTTTTCCAAAAATGGGGATGCCATACAAGCCGATTTTAAGATCCTAACTGCGGACAGAACTTCAGAGCCAATTCCAGAACAAACAGTAGCTTTTAATCCAGAGGCTATTTTTATTGAGGAAGGTGCTAAATTACCTTTGTGTGTGCTTAACGCTACAGATGGTCCAATATATATTGGAAAAAATTCCGAAATTATGGAAGGCAGTATGGTCAGAGGGCCTTTTGCTCTTTGTGAAGGATCAACCCTTAAAATGGGTGCTAAAATTTATGGACCTACCACGATTGGGCCGCATTCCAAAGTAGGCGGTGAGGTCAAAAATTCGGTATTCTTTGGGTATTCTAATAAAGGTCATGATGGGTTTTTAGGGAACTCTGTTATTGGAGAGTGGTGTAATTTAGGTGCAGATACAAATAATTCAAATCTTAAAAATAATTATGCTGAGGTACGTTTGTGGAGTTATGAGACTGAAAATTTCGCCAAAACAGGACTTCAGTTTTGTGGTCTAATGATGGGCGATCATAGTAAATGTGGAATTAACACCATGTTCAACACAGGAACCGTTGTGGGCGTGAGTGCGAATATTTTTGGAAGCGGTTTCCCGCGAAACTTTATTCCAAGTTTCAGTTGGGGAGGTGCAAAAGGGTTTACAACCTATCTAACGTCCAAAGCTTTTGAAGTTGCTACTGTAATTATGAAACGTCGCGGTTTAGAATTTTCAGATCAAGACTCCGCTATTTTAGAACATATATTCGAGCTGTCTGCAACCTATAGAACTGATTAGTTTTTTCGAACATTTTTCAGCTCTAATAAATTGGTAGGATTAATCCCTAAGCCTTCAATATCGATTGATGTAAACCGAATGACTTCATCGTAAAACAACACCACTACTGGTGCTTTATGAATCACTAAAGAATCCATTTTTTGATAGAGATTGATGCGTTTTTCTTGATTTGTTTCTAGCATGGCTTGTTCATACAGGGCATCAAATTGCTCATTTTTGAAATGGGTGTAATTTGGGCCATTAGGTGCAAAATTCCCACTATAAAATAAGGATAAATAATTCTGAGCATCTGGATAATCGGCTACCCAACTGGCTCTAAACAAATCGATTTTTCCATTTGCTTTAGCGGATTTTAAGGACGATGGCGGCAAGACTTCAATACGAATGGTTAATCCAATGGATTGTAATTCACGTTGAATAAATTCACTAAAACTTAAATAATTAGAAGTTGTGGTCAATATGATCTCAGGCTCAGAATTGCCAGATTCATTTCTGTAAGTTTCTAAAAGCTGTTTTGCTCTTTCGGGTTGATAGTCATAGCCAGCACCTTCGTTATGCCCAGGAAGCCCTTTTGGAATAAAACCGCCTATGGCAGGAATCCCAATTCCGTTTCTTAAGTACTTCATCATTTTGACACGATCAAAACCATAATTTACTGCTTGTCGAATCAATTCACTTTGGTATTCAGGAAGTTCGGAGTCCATATAAAACCCTAAATATTCGGTATTTAAATAAGGGGCTCTTAGCATTTTTACGGTTGAGGTATAGCTTTGTTTTAATACGCCATCGGCACGTAAAATATCATCTTTATATGACGCATCTAGGCCTGTAATATAGTCGATATTTCCTTGAACGAATTGAAGAAACTCACTCTGTTTGTCTGCCAAAAACGTAATGGCAACCGCCTCCATATGGGGGAGTTTTTCTCCAGATTTATCAGTTTCAAAATAGTTTTCATTTTTTCGAAAAATTAATTTAATATTTTCTTCCCATCGTTTAAATTTAAAAGGCCCCGTTCCTATGGGGTTTGATCTAAAATCAGCGCTGTAATGCTCTACAATTTCTTTGGGAACAACACTGCAGTATTTCATTGTTAGAAGTCCCAAAAACGCTGGAAAGGGTGTTTTTAAAGTGATTTGAAAACTATGAGTATTTAACGCTTTATAGCTTTCTACGTTCTGAAGCACCCAAGCGCCTGGCGAAGCTAATTTAGGATCTCTTAAACGGTCAAAACTAAACACAAAATCGTTTGCTGTTACGTTTCGGGTTTTTTCTGGACCAAATAAGGCGTGGGTATGAAAAAACACATCTGTCCTAAGTTGAAACGTATAAACTTTAGCATTTTCAGAGATTTCCCAAGAGCTTGCAATAGCTGGGGTCACATCCATTATAGGGTTCATCTGAACCAGTCCATTAAACAATTGATTGATCGCCGAAATATCGGCGTTGTCTTTTGCAAATGCAGGATCCAAGGATCCAATGTTTTTATGTTCATTGTAGCGAAAGACTTGATTTTTTTGATATTGAGATGCTGTTTCATTGCATCCAAAAAATAAGTTGCCAAAAATAAGAACGCTTCCAAACCATAGTCGGAAGTATTTAGAAGCTTGCTTTGTCATTATAGATGTTAATTGTAAATTTGTCCACTTGGTAAAAGTACAAGAATGATTGATAGAAAAAAAGTCGCTTTTTATACTTTAGGGTGTAAATTAAATTTTTCAGAAACAGCAACTATAGCCCGAAACTTTCATGACGAGGGTTTTGATCGTGTTGAGTTTTCTGAATTTGCGGATATATATGTCATCAATACTTGCTCGGTTACCGAAAACGCGGACAAGCGGTTTAAAACGATTGTGAAGCAAGCCCAACGCTCCAATTTAGAAGCTTTTGTGATTGCCGTAGGTTGTTATGCACAATTACAACCTGAGCAATTAGCAGCTGTCCACGGCGTTGATTTGGTGTTAGGAGCCACAGAAAAATTTAAAATCACGGATTATTTAAATGAGCTCACCAAAAACGAGTCCGGTGCTATTCACTCTTGTGCTATTGAGGATGCCGATTTTTATGTGAGCAGTTATTCTGTTGGCGATCGCACCCGTGCTTTTTTGAAAGTTCAAGATGGGTGTGATTATAAATGTACGTATTGTACCATTCCCTTAGCTAGAGGAATTTCGCGATCGGATACGCTTCAAAACGTGTTAGATAATGCCAAAAAGATAGCTGATCAAGATATTAAGGAAATTGTCCTAACCGGCGTTAATATTGGCGATTATGGTAAAGGTGAATTTGGGAATAAAAAACACGAGCATACATTTTTTGAATTGGTTCAGGCTTTGGATACTATAAAAGGTATTCATCGTTTAAGAATTTCATCGATTGAGCCTAATTTGTTAAGAGATGAAACTATTGATTTTGTTGCGCAAAGTAATTCCTTTGTCCCTCATTTTCATATTCCTTTACAAAGTGGAAGCAATGTAATGCTCAAAGCAATGAGAAGGCGTTATATGAAAGAACTCTACCAAGATAGGGTAGAGCATACCAAAAGGGTAATGCCTGATGCTTGTATTGGAGTAGATGTTATAGTTGGATTTCCAGGTGAAACAGACGATATTTTTCTAGAAACCTATAATTTTCTAAACACATTAGATGTTTCATACCTCCATGTCTTCACTTATTCCGAACGGCCAAACACCCATGCCGCAACGCTTCCTGATGTGGTGCCAAAGTCGGTGCGTTCGAAACGCAGTAAAATGCTAAGAGGTTTATCTGCCAAAAAACGCCGTGCTTTTTATGAAAGTCAGATTGGAACACGAAGAACAGTACTTTTTGAAGGAGAAAATAAAGAAGGGTATATACACGGATTTACAGAGAATTATGTCAAGGTAAAAGCACCATGGAATCCAGAGTTTGTAAATACGTTACACGTTGTTAGGCTCACAGAAATTGAATCCGATGGATTGGTGAGATTTGAATTTGAAAAGGAGTTTTCAAAATGTTAAATGCGAATTCCTACAGGAAGCATTTTTCTGTAACGACGATTTCCACGTATAAACTTTGCAACAGGAGGACTTGTTGGTACTACGCTGATGTTTTTTTCGATAATGTTTTCTAAAACAATTTTCAAAAAACTTTCAAGAAACCCTTCTGTTTCTAAAACTTCAGGAATATTTAGTTTTGTTAAGAAAATTTTTCGTTCTTGTTGAGAATATTCTAGGGTTGCAAGTTCACCATCAACTTTTAATTCATATTGGCGTAAAAAAGTATTATCTGTTAAATTAGAAGCGTCAACCATAATTAAGTGTTTTTAAGCAGGTTTATGAAAAATAAATAGAGTACAAATTTACAAAAAATAATCTAACTTAGTTAATATATTACTTCGTGCGTCAAAATGAACCCAAAATACCAATCTATTTTTTGCCAGGTTTAGCGGCAAATACGAGTATTTTTAAAAATATTCAATTAGACCCCGATAAGTTTGATGTGCACTTTTTGGAGTGGATGATTCCTTTTGAAGAGGAATCAATTTCAGAGTATGCCCAGCGGTTTTGTTCAAAAGTACTACGTCCCAATGCAGTTTTGGTAGGCGTCTCTTTTGGAGGAATCATTGCTCAAGAAATGAATTTAGTACATGACTTTAGGAAAATTATTATCATTTCGAGTGTTAAAACCCGTCACGAATTACCACTCCATCTCCAATTAGCAGGAAAAACAAAGGTTTATAAATTATTACCCACAAGTTTTTTTGCTCAAAATATTGACCTGTTATCTAAATATGCCTTTGGAAAACCCATTGTCGATCGTTTAAAATTATACAAACAGTATTTGTCCATTACAGATAAACGTTACTTAGATTGGGCCATAAAACAAGTCGTGTCTTGGGATCAGGAGGAAAGCGATCCCAATTTGATCCATATTCATGGCAATAAGGACATTGTTTTTCCAATCGATAACATAAAAAGATGTGTTCTTGTCGAGGGTGGAACCCATATTATGATACTAAATAAATATAAATGGCTGAATGAAAATTTACCCAAATTGATTTTTAGTTAAGGATGGTTATACTTTTTTTTGTATTTTTAAACACTTAATCCTATGTTGTTATGCGCTATTTAAAACACACTTTTTTTACTATTGGAATGCTGTTTGTATCGGCATTTATAGTCCTTGCTTTCAAGAGTCAACCCTCATCAAGTCAAACTGTTATGTCATCTGAAAATGACTATAATATTTATGCGTTAGAAATTCCAGAAGCACTTAATTTTTCGGGAGAATTGATGCCTATTGACACCCCTGATATTCGTGAGCGTATCGATAGAGAGTTGCTTGTAAACACCTATTGGCAATCCAATGGATTGTTGCTATTTAAACGCTCTCACCGCTATTTTCCTACAATCGAGCCGATATTAAAATCGTACGGAATCCCAGATGATTTTAAATATTTAGCAGTTATTGAGAGTGGATTGCAAAATGTGACCTCTCCTGCAGGAGCGAAAGGATTTTGGCAAATTATGGAAACTACTGGAAAAGAATATGGGTTAGAAATTAATTCAAATGTCGATGAACGCTACAACTTAGAATTATCTACGCATGTCGCTTGTAAATACCTCCTAAAAGCCAAAAATAAATTTGGTAGCTGGACGCTTGCTGCAGCTGCTTATAATGCTGGCACTCGAGGCATTTCAAATCAACTTGAAAAGCAACAAGTGACAGGTTATTATGATTTGTTATTAGGAGAGGAAACTGGGCGCTATGTCTTTCGAGCAGTCGCCTTAAAAGAAATTTTAGGGCATCCCAAAAAATACGGTTTTAATTTTTCAGAGAGTGATTTATATGCACCCATTCCAACATTTAAAATTCAATTAGACACAGCCGTGACGGACTTTGTACAGTTTGCAAATAAATGGGGACTCAACTATAAACAACTAAAAATTCACAACCCATGGTTGAGAGAAGCCTTTTTGAATAATAAATCCAGAAAGCTGTACACTTTAGAAATTCCTGAAAAGGGGTATTACAAAAACTAAAGCCTTAACGTCGTTTTCCTCCACGTTGTTGTCCGCCAAAATGTTGATTTGGCATTGCTGCTTTTTTCATTTGCTGCTTCATCATTTTGATCTGTTCTGTCAGCATATCTCGTTTGTCTAATTTCTGAGCTTCCTGAAGCAATTTTTGTGCTTCTAGTTTTCTACGCTTTGTAAAGGCGATTCCAGCGAGATTCAACTTGGCCATTGCCAAATCATGGTCCATTGATAACCCTAGAGTTACAGCGCTTTTGAAATATTTTTCAGCATCATTCATATTCGTTTGAGATACCATAATACCTTTTAGAAAATTATAATACCCTTGTTGCTTTGTGGTAAGTGCCGATTTGGGATTCTTTATTTTATTAAGTAAACGTTCTGTCCCTGGAAAATCTTGTTTTCGAAGTTTCAGAAAAGCTAAGAGAATCATTTCATTCTTAAAATAGAAAAACACAAAAACAAGTGCTAGAAGAATTAGCATGATGCCATTTCCTACATAGGTTTCTGAAATTTGATAAATGGCATATCCAATGATGGCTGCGGCAAGGACTAGTTTTATATTTTTGTGGATCATAATCTAACGTGTTATTTATTTTGCGAGTACAAAGGTAGTAAAAACAAATCAAAATTATTTTAAAATTAG
>JABAYZ010000082.1:0-5731 GCA_018608735.1 Flavobacteriaceae bacterium
GTATATATGTTTAAATATCCCCGATTTGATGTATGACAAAATAAAATCTCTCTGGAAAAAACATGACAAAAGAGATGAATATGTTATTACAAAAAGAATAGGGAGCAATGTAAAACAAGAAACCCGCCGAGGCTCGGAATATATTTATTGCTGGATAAAAAAAACCTAAGTGTATGATAATTTTAAATGTATAATAATTTTAAATGTATAATTATATTTAAAGTGATTAACGCCTCGAATTATAGCAGCGGTTTGATGACAGCTTATTTGCGGTAACAAGTCGCAACATAACCAAACAATGATTACAATTTCTTGAAGCAGTGTAACCATGATAAACAATTGTACCACAGCCTTGTTTTTGGCATTTTGGACAAGTCCTGTTTTCAGACCACTCTTTGTTTTCTGGAACATTTCGGGAATCCATGATTAATTTTTGTGGATAATTACATTCACCACAAAGATAATGAACAGTCACGGGTTCGTTTTTCTTAATAGGTAGAGACATGGTATTTTATGTATTTACAAACCGATAAGCAATACATAAAAAAATCAATTTATAATGCGCCCATTAGACTTAGCCCAGCATCTTACTGAAACACCAAAGAGTTACATCGGTTTTCAAACATTTGCTTTATATTTCAATAAAAAAACGGGCTCCCCCAGAGCATAAGCTCTTTTATTTTTAATTTTTTTTATTTTTAATTACGCAAACACATCGTCCATCTCAACTGCCTCTCCACCCGAGTTTGAATGAGACTTAATCTCTTCACTAACTTCGAGTGAGATAGAACCTTCATCCTCGTACGGTAGCTCATTTCCAGTAGCGAGAGCTGCGGCAGAAGAGAATGTTTTCTCTAGGTCTGCGACGGACTGATACGCAACAATGGGTGGGGCAACCAGCTTCGGACGGCGTTCTTCATCATCGGGTCGCCTCGACTTACTAATAGAAAGCTTCCAGAAGTACGGTTCGTCATAGTAGACGCGAAGCTCACCGTCGCAGAGGCTGGTTAGAGCATCGCTTGCTCCCGGTGTTTTACCCCATGAATTAGGCGAGAAGTGAACGAAGAACATCTTGTTTCCATCCTTGCGAATAACTTCATCAATTCGCTCAATCATCCCGAGAAACACAGCTTCATTTCTACCATCAACATTAATATTCGCCTTCTTCAGACAGGCGAATACTCGCTGAGGCGTGATATTCTTGAAGGCGAATCGGATACAAACCGAGATACCATTGGAATCCTGGCTGTTCTCAAACTGAAATGACTTAGGCGTAGTGTCGCGACGAGTGGGACGCCACGTAGTGACCGAAGCCTTGTTGGAAGACGTATTGGTGGTAGACATAATTGTGTAGGTATTTAAGAAAGATGTATGTTTATAATGGTGTTTGTGGTATAAATAAAAAAAGTAATCAATTTTTTTTATTCTCCCGTTTTTGTCTTTGTTATTTATTCACCAATTCTTAGCTATCATTCTACCAGCTCTATATCCAACATACCCCGAACCAGCTGTGCGGAACCGGAACCTTCTATTGTGATAATCATCTTCACCAGGAAATAGGCAACCACAGAGGCACACAATAAAAGCTATAATAATAATAATAGGTAATACAGTTGTTGAGCATTCTATATTTTCGGAACAAATACCAAAGGCCACGCCCATGATACCCACAGTCAAATCTATAAAGAGTTCTGAAATTGCATCATCCTCTTCCTCCTCGGCAGCAGCACACTTAAGAGTAAGAAGCATAAAAGATAGAAATACCAATCGATAAAAGGTAGAGTTCTTCATTGTAGTTATTTGTATAATGGATGATTATAGAAAAAAAATGTTCAATTTTTAAATGTCTTTGTATTATATTTATTCTGGCATTTCACCAGATACTATCTCGTGTCTCTCTCCAAAGTCACGCATCTTTTTTCGTTTTATTTCTTGAACTTCAGCACATCTCATATCCAAACTCTTTGTTCCCTTCCCCAAACCAGCGGTTATATATTTAAATACTCGCACTTCTTGTGTTTGTCCAATGCGATGTGCCCTCGCAATAGCTTGGTCTTCAACAGCCGGATTCCAATGAGGGCTAGTAAATATAACCGTAGAGAATTGTTGGAGATTTAAACCTTCACAACAGCTTTGTATTTGAACTATGAGGACATCGGGACTAAGTGTGGGAATTATTTTTCGGTCGCTGTGTTTTGTTCTACCATTCAACATCTTTACATCCATGCCATATTTATTAGTTAAAACCGCGTTGAGATGATTCATTTCTTCGATATAAAAGCAAAACAAAATGCAGCGGCGATATTCTTTTTTTTCATTTTTTATTTTTTCAACGATCATGTTTATTTTTGTATGTGAGTGAATCTTTTTAATATTCACGTCATTGGGGATACTTCCCTCGTTTTGTAGGGATTTTGCGTAATTTGTTACCATGTGTGGAATGATACAGGATTGTCGTGCGCGAATCAACATAGGTAGTATTGAGTCACCTTCGATATATCTAATGAAATCATCCGCGTTTTCTTGTGTAATCTCTGAAAATGACAGACAACTATGTACTGAACTAATCAAATTTTTCTCTTCTACTGATTCATATTCCTCCACGAAAACAGTTGATATTTTAGCTGGTTCCAATTCAATCCCCACGCCAACTTTGGTGCGAAGTTTAACATACGGGATAAGAATATCAGTAGCACTTGTCGGATTCGCTTTGATTTGTTCCCATATACCCATAAGTTTACACAATGAAACCATGTCTTTATCCGAGTTTTGAATAGGTGTTCCCGTCATATACCATTGGTTTAGTGCTTGAATTTTCAACGCACCAAGATGTTTATTACTTTTTTGATTGCGAAGATGATGTGCCTCATCGTATATAACGCGGTCCCACTCAATACTCCATAGAGGCGATTTCCACGAAGATTTTTTGTTTCGCGTTGACATCATCCCGTAAGTAGTTAGAACCATCGGACGCTCTTGAATTTCACCGATAGTAAGTTTGGTATTGCGACCATGAAACACAAGAACGTCGTGTCCAAGCCACTTTTTGATTAAACTTTTCCACTGGTTAAGAAGTGCCGAGGGTACAACTATAAGTGTGTTGCCCACGGGATTTCCAACGCAGATAGAAAGCATAACAATCGTTTTGCCGAGCCCCATTTCGTCTGCTATTAAACCACGTGGTGTCGTTTTTACAAACGTACCACCTTGGTCATAAACACAGTGTTCTTTGTACAACCCCCAGTCAATAGCTTCTTGTTGATAGCTTCGCGATTGAATTCCAAAGTCATGCATCCATTGACTGATTCTTTCTTTGGCAACATCAACGGAGTTTTTAATTTGAGACAAGTTGAGAGACATGTTAAAGTAGTGAGATATTGACCAGCTATATTCCAGGTAAAAAATCAATTTATATAAAAAAACGGACTCCCCTTTTATATTTTTAGTTATGGTAACGATTCAATAACACGATTCTCGTCTCGGGAACAATTTTGATGAGCAAAGTAGTCTGTAAACGCGGCTCCACCAGCTTGTCCGATCATGGCACGTGGATAGAAATTGATACCACGATGATTCGCATCTAGTGTTTTTAGCCGTTCATTTAATTGGGTGGCGCGACGCTTTTCCTCCATAATATACGCTGTTATGAGAAGAGATTGTTGTTCGGTAATTATATCATCTCCCCGATATACCGTCGTCATTCCACTTTTTTTTGAGCAAAATACATAGTAATAGCCTCGTTTTATCCCACCACTGTTGTAGAGCGGTTTAGTACCATCTGCTGACTTTGCCTCCAATGGGATAAGCGTTCCACTCGGACCTTTTAAAAAGAAATCTGGCGCTGAGTGCGTTCCAAACGGCTGTTCTATGTATGAACCCGGAGGCATTTCCGAAAGAAATCCCTCTGTACCAAAATCCTTTTTTTTAATTCCCGTTTTAGAATACTCACTGTACCCAAATTCTTTCATTTTTGCAGCAAGAGCTTCCTCATGTTTAGAGTAGTTATGAACAGCCCCCGATGCCGCAGCATGATTTTTATAATAAGGCATTCTCTTAAAAGCATTGAAAAGTTCCTTAAGTGAGCGAGTAGTCATAGTGTATATAATTTATATGATATTGACTTATTATCAAGAAAAAAAATCAATTTAAATTAAAAAAGGTGAGGGGGGTTTTTATTTATTTTTTTTGATTTTTAAAACACAATTAGCAGAGGAACACACCGTCTACATCGTCATCACTGTCGGAATCAGCATCGGCAGCATCTGCCCACGAGCCAGTGTAACGACTCTTTTTCCGGATAGGGGTCTCAGATACGATAACTGCTTTCTTAGGTGGCACACGTTCGACATCGGAGTTCAACGGTCTTTTCCAGCTGCCCTGAATAGGACGTTGCGTAGATTGAGTAGGAATGTTGAACCGAACCGTCTTCTTCTTAGGTTCAGTTTCAATGAACGCGTCAAAAGTGGAAAGTCGTGTCCCCATAACAGCCACTTGGTTGGTAACTCGGTTTTTGAAAGTAGACTTAGCCCTGACGAAGCCATCGTTATCTGGTTTAAAAGCCTTAGCTTTTTCGGCTGAAGCCCGTTTCCGGTGGTTTTGGTCTTTCTCGGCGAGAACTGGACAACGACGAGTCGTATGACCGAGGTTGTGGCAGTATCCACACTCGTTGCTAGAGAGGACACCACAGTCTCGGACATGGTGTCCGATTTCGTGACAGAAAGAGCAGTTCTTGCGAGTGTTGCGGTTGGGGTAGAATGTAGTCATGATGATTAGTCTTAGTGTAATGGTTGAATACTTATCCATTCAATGTGATAAAAATACTCAATTTTTGTGAAAATCCTTGAAGTAGCTATGACAAAGTCTCATATTAAATATGCTGATAATCTATTTAACCTTGTCATAACGACCTCTTTGTCATAACGATTTTGAATGAAAAAAGGAGAAATATTTCGTTCTTTGCCGTAATGACTTTTACCATAACAAAATCTGGAAATGTCAAAAAAGCTGGAAATGTCAAAAAAGCTGGAAATGTCAAAAAAGCTGGAATATAAAAATTGATTACTTTTTTCAGAACAATGGTAATAGTATTCACCATATATACATCTATCTTAACATTCAAACTCTCAAAACCATGTCTGTCCCATCTACGTTCCCCATGGATATTGTTATCCTTATTGAGGAGGTGACGCGTCTCCAAACGCATCTGGACTCAGCGAATGCTGAAAATAGGCGTCTTCGGCAAACCATCAACCTTCTAATTAGCAAGAAGACTGGTCCTATTGCGAAAAAGCAGTCGTATTTGTCCAATTCCATGGCCACAACCCAGTCCAAACAAGCTGCTGATAAAGGAGCAAAATGGCAGGCAAAAGCAGTGAAAAAGGCTCAACGCGAGGCAAAGAAGGCAGCCGCAGCTGAGAAGAAGGCAGCCGCAGCTGAGAAGAAGGCATTGTTGTCAAAGAAGAATGCGCTGAAAAAGGCTCAGTGTGAGGCAAAGAAGGCTGCCACAGCTGAGAAGAAGGCAGCCGCAGCTGAGAAGAAGGCTGCCAAGGCTAAGAAGGCTGCTATTACTGCTTCTAAGAAAGCTATTGCCAAAAAGCTAAAAGACCAGAAAAAGGCTGAACGCAAGGCAAAAAAGGAAGCAAAGGCTAAGAAGGCGGCTATTACTGCTTCTAAGAAAGCTATTACCAAAAAGCTAAAAGACCAGAAAAAGGCTGAACGTGAGGCAAGGAAA
>JABAYZ010000082.1:5741-8936 GCA_018608735.1 Flavobacteriaceae bacterium
GACAGCTAAGAAGAAAGCTGCGGACAAGAAAACAAAAAAATAGAAAAAACAAAAAAATAGAAAAAACAAAAAAAGAAAAAAGACGATTTTTTTTATAATCAATATATAAGACAAATCCACAGCCGGTTGCTAGTAACCCTAATTGAGAGGGTGAAATTGAAGTTCGATTCTTCTTTGTGGAATTATGTACCTATATGGTATAATTAAATTGAATACTTTTCACACAAACAACACACCAACACACACAACATCACTATATACAGTTTTATATGTTTCACTGGAATTCAAAGACAGCCAAACAAGATGCCACCATCGAAGATATTATAAGAGGTATTACATGGAATCCATTTCTAAAACCATCAGATAAAACGAAAACTAAAAAAAGCGAAAAAATAGAAAAAATAGAAAAAATCAAAAAAATCAAAAAAAAACACAAGTTTAAGCCTTTAAACTTTAACAAAACTAAAAAAATCAAAAAAATCAAAAAACTATCTTTAGACGAAGAAATGATTAAACGCTGGCCAATTGACTGTTTCATATATAAAGATGATTGCTTATCTACCAGAGAATACCATAAAAAAGAAGATAGAGCAAAGGGTGCGATGAGAGTTGGTCAATACAAGTTGGCAAAAGCGTTTTATATTCAAGCCGCTATGCATCGTCTATGGCATTCTATAAAATTTTGTAACAAGACTGAAGATTGGGGGCATAAACTGGCCAGAATAAGTTGTTTATACCAAGCTAAGCTAATCATTGAAAAGTTTGATATGTAAAACAAAGTTCTTTAAAAAATTGAATATTTTTTTTATTTTGTATATTAAACTATACACAAAATAGTACTATCACAACATGACATCTTTCGTAAAATCAACCGTTTCCACAGAAATTAAAAAAAGAGTCAAGTTTGCCTTCGACAATGATTGTTTGATGAAACCAAAGCCAGCCTACATTGCGGTTTATAAAAAAATGTCGGGTGTTTTGATTGAAAGTATTAAATCGGCGAGCCAGCTCGAAAGTGAGGAACGTTTGGAACTTCAGAGTATAAAACGAAGTATTAAGGCATGGCGACCCAGGCGCTCAACGCACACTGAAATCCAACTTTCAAAAGAGGAAGATGAATCAAAGGCATTTGCTACGTTGGAATTCAACCCATTGAACATAAATAATCTATCGGGAGACTGGGAGGGCGGTGTTGCTCAGTATCTCGAGCTTGACGATGGATATCCAAGCATAAATAATATATCGGAAAAAGATGACGGTGTTTCTCAGTATCTCGAGATTGACGGAGGATATCCCAAAGATATGTAAATATTTCAAAAACAAAACATAAAAAAATAAAAAAATAAAAAGAAAACAAAGAATATAAAAATTGATTTTTTTTATTACTTATACGAGGATACTATAACGCAATATATAATTAACAAAAACAAATGACCAACTCCGCATCCCAACCTAGCCGAAGTGAGACACGAACGCGCAACATGCTTATTCGTCGCGCCAGAGAACTAGAAGGGAGATGGGAAACCGTTTGTGAAACACTTATACTTTTCATTGGAACTCTCCAGGACACAGACCTTCATAATGGAAATAATTTTGGACAGATGTTGGAGGACATTGAAGAGGTTATCGCAGATATCCCAATGCGCGAAGAGTGGACACAGCTTCATTTATTTAAGCTTTGTTCAATGTCCACTGGCAACTGCCCCATGAAGATGCGGATTAAGCGAGCAGCGAATGGGTGGAAAACAGCAAGTCAAGCTTTTTACATCATAGATGACCTGGCGGCTGACGCCGCGCGGGACGTAACGCACGATGATTCCATATATATCCTAGATTTTAAAGAGTCAATTCAAGAGATTTTCACCGAAGAATGGCTATGGGAAGTTCAAGAAAACGCACCGTTTCAGTTTGTCGTTGATGGTTATGATGACAATTGGGGTATGATTCCAGTGAGCGATAGTGAAAACATTGGTCATGTTGAAGCAGAGCACGTTGAAGCGGAGCACGTTGAAGCAGAGCACGTTGAAGCGGAGCACGTCAGCGATAGCTATTCCGAAAGTTACGATAGCATGCCAGAACTGGTGGACGTTGAAGAAGAGACGGATACGGAACCGGAAGGAGAGACGGAATCGGAAGAAGACGAGGAATCAGAAGATGATACCAATTTAGCTCAGTATCTTGATTATGATGGATATAACTACGAAAACATAATGTAAATGGTTCAAAAAATAAAAAATAAAAAAATAAAAAAGCTCTGTTTTTTGTTGTTTTTTGTTGTTTTTTGTTGTTTTTGTTTTTTTTTCGCTAAAAATACCTTGTATTTAATGCCAGCGTTTGTTCCGATTCCTTTTTTTATTTAAATCATAAGCTTCTAGAATTTGTCGTTGAAAATCTAACTCAGCACAACAACCACATGGAGCAAAACCAATGTGCTGAACACACAAGATAAACTTTGTTTTCTGTTCGTCGTAACTTGCCAGACAATTTTTACATCGTTTGTGCCAAATTTTTGTTGTATCGTTAAGATATTCGTTTCTCTCCGTATAATTTAGGATAATTTCCGGATTACCGCATGAGTCGCAAGTCATATGGTAACGCATTTCTTTGCGAAATGTATATCCCCTCCATAGAGATTGGATTTTTCTGGCACGATTGATAAAGAAGAAGATATTTTTTTCGGATGAGATAACCATGATAAGCTTTGTATGAATAGTAGAGTATCCATACTACATAAAAAAAATTCAATTTTATTTTTAGTTTTAATTGTATATATTACTCATCATCACTTTCATACCATTCGTCCTCAGAAGTCTCATCACCACTCACCCACTCTTCCTCTTCCTCTTCCACAACACGTATGCGCTCGGGTTCAACATTATCTGGCGCAATGAAATTTATGTCGCTTTGATAATGACTGCGCCTAGTTAGAAATCCCGAAATTTCCCGACCAATTTCATTAGGAAGTTTTCGCGCTGTTTCCGCTACCATCATTGCTTTTTCCAGGTCCTTCCCATATTGAATATCCTCAGAGGCTTGGTAAGCATCTTTATAATTTCCATGTATGGCACCATTATCATAACCCGTATCATAATGGTCACATCCAACAAATCCAGAACCAGAAACGAAGTTCAAATCCTTGAAACGCCTGGGCGCTTTTACCGTACGTCCACTCCTCGTTTTTTTGTTTGAAGCCAT
>JABAYZ010000082.1:8946-9590 GCA_018608735.1 Flavobacteriaceae bacterium
GTTTTATATGTTTTGAATGATCCTCACCCCATTAGATAAAGTAAACTCAATTTAAATTGAATACTAAAATTTCTTGAGTAATGGTTTTGTTAAAAATATATAAGAAATGAATCCATTCCAAAATAAAAGCGATGAGTTTGTCAAAGACTTTATTTACCGGGGGAAAAAACTAGAACTAGATATTAATTTTGATGAAGAAAAAAATGGAATCCCATTTTTATGTTGGGTTGAAAAGAAAACAAAGGGAGAAGATTTTGAATGGTTTTATCTCATGATTAAGCTTAACATTCAAGATGGTTCAATGGTAAATATCACACTGAATCACCCAACTCACCAAAGTGGTGTAACAACAACAGAAAATATGAGCCAAAATGCCTCAAACTTTATCTCACAATATATTCCCAAAATCATGGAAAAAGATTGTGATATTATAAAAACCTTTTTACAAATATAACTAATCAATAGCTGTATTTATATAAAATATATTTAATTTAACTTTTTTTTTGTCGCCATACTGTAACGTTAGGGTTGGAGGCATTATTCATATAACTCCATTTATATTCATCAGGTAAATCTTTATTTAGTTGTATTGGTGATCCGTAATTTAAATTTATATCCCAATTAAATAGAAGACCATTATCTTC
>JABAYZ010000082.1:9635-10311 GCA_018608735.1 Flavobacteriaceae bacterium
ATTATACTTTCATAAAATTCATCTAGTGCGGGAATAGGACCAAATTTTGCCGGAATTTCCTGAAAATAAAACCGGTCCAATGATTGTAAAAATAATTTTTTATATGCTGCGCTCTGTGTTAAACCGGGGCTATAAGAAACTATATAATGTTCTGTAAATCCTAATTGTAAGAAATTTATAAAATGAAACCATTCTCTAGCGGTAATATGATACTGTAATAGAATGGTTAGATGGCCATCATCGTCTACATCTAGCTTGCCCGGTGACCAGGGTGTTTCATCTTCCAAACAAAACAATTGGTTAAAAATGGTTGCCCCAACTAAACGTTCGCTATTTTTAAGCATTTCCATATTAACGACGACAAGTCCTCCACCATAAGCCTTTGCTTTCATCAAAGAAGTCATTATATCTAATAATGTAATTCATCATGTTTTATTTTAAAATCAATTTATATATCAAACTAAGTTAAAAGTATTTCATAAATAAAAATATAATGGGAACAGGAGCTTCTTCACAAAAAAGACGTGTATGTCCAAATGATTATGATCCAGAAAAATTCAAGATGATTTTAAGTTTATATGATAAACTAGATAGCGATGGAGATAATATCATTGATATAGCAGAATTAAAAAGCATAGCTGAGTTACATATTAAAAATAATATTACGCAAAATAAA
>JABAYZ010000177.1 GCA_018608735.1 Flavobacteriaceae bacterium
AAAGGAGCACGCAGTGCGATTTAACGTGCCGTAGGCAATTACTGACCAACTAGTGGATATCCGTAGGGTTGCGTTTATTTCGTTTATATATACGTCATTTGTATTGAATTTAAAAACCTGTAAATCAGTGACTTGATACTATATACTAACTTCTTCAAGTTGTTTTGTATTTGCAAGAGATTTTTCCTCATAGGCGAATACACCTCTGTCGTTTACAAAACGTGTTTTCAATAAAATTTGATCTAAAACTTCGGTTAAATTGCGTATTGAAGATTTAGATTTGGGGTCATAATCACTCAAATTTATACTATTTTTTTAGAACGAACAAAAAATAAATTATTAAACTTTAAACGCTGCAGTAAATACTATGTTTTCTTCTTTTTCTTTCGGGCGGCTGGAAATAAGACGTTGTTTAAAATCAGTCGGTAGCCCGGCGAGGTTGGATGCAAGTCCAATTCGGTTTTAGGATCCCCTACTCTATGGGTATAATCTTCGGGGTCGTGGCCGCCATAAAACGTAAAAAACCCTTGCCCTTTGATGCCATGAATATACCGCGCTTCGCCATTGGATTTATTTTCTCCCAGAACTAAGACATTCGATTTTACCTGATCTCTAGAGTACGCCGTGGTTTGCCCCATAAATCCTTTCACAAGCGCCGTATGGTTTTGATTGAGCATGGTGGGAATGGGATCCCATTTTGCAGAGAAATCCATAAGCGTAAAGTAATCTAATTCTTTGACAATCTTTCGGTTTTGGGTCATGTCGATACTAGAAAACTCATATACTTTGGGATCGCGTTCCAAGATGAAATCTTTAAATGCAAAGGTTTTAGAATACTCTAATTGTGCTTGGTAATTGGGTGTGCTCCCATCGCCATCAAACATGGGTTCGCATATATCAAGGGATTGGGCGGCCAAAGCAATGTCAAAACTATCGGTAGCACTACACATGGCAAACATAAAACCACCTCCCAAAACATACTCTCTAATTTTTTGAGCGACGGCTAGTTTTTGTTCTGAGACCTTAGTATAGCCCAAACTCTTAGCGAGTTTTTCTGCATTTTGCTGTTGCTCAATATACCAAGCTGCATTTCTGTAGGCTCTGTAGAACTTACCATATTGCCCTGTAAAATCTTCATGATGCAGGTGTAACCAATCGTAAAGCAACAAGGCATCGTTTAAGACTTCAGTATCATATATCGTTTCGTAAGGGATTTCGGCATAGGTCAAAACCATTGTTACGGCATCGTCCCAAGGTTGTTTTCCGCTAGGAGAATAGACTGCAATTTTAGGCGCTTTTTCAAGAACTACAGCGTCCATATTTTTATTTGGACTGCTTATTTGTTGAAGTATAGCTTCTGCTTCGGTATCACTTATTAATTCATAAGACACACCTCTAATTAAACATTCTTTTTCAATGGCTTCAATATTTGGCAGTAAAAATGAACCGCCTCTATAGTTTAAAAGCCACTTAACATTTTGTTGTTTGTTTAAAGTCCAATAGGTAATGCCATAAGCTTTCAGATGATTTTTTTGACTCTCGGCATCCATTGGAA
The DNA here is from genome assembly GCA_018608735.1 of Flavobacteriaceae bacterium. Taxonomy (GTDB): domain Bacteria; phylum Bacteroidota; class Bacteroidia; order Flavobacteriales; family Flavobacteriaceae; genus Hel1-33-131. Next base: position 1,556 of record JABAYZ010000177.1, read on the forward strand.
CAAGGATGTAGGAGGCATGAGTTTGAAAGGCTATTACTAAAAACAGAATTAGGAGTAGGTGTTTCATTTTTTAAATAGAGTCAAAAAAATTAGCTAAAATGATTTAATAAGGCGTATCGTCATCCGAATTTCCAAAGGCATCACTCGGATCGACCCTAAAATCCTCTTGTTTAAAGGTATCATCATTGGCAGCAGCATTCATTTTAGAATGAAACTCGGTATCAAATGGAGAGTCAAAGTCGTCTAGGTTATCAAACTTCCCTAAGTGACCAATGAATTTTAAACGGATATTTTCCAGTCCCCCATTACGGTGTTTTGCGATGATAAATTCGGCTTGACCTTCAGAAGGTGTGTGTTGCTCGTCATCCCATTCATCAATTTTATAATATTCGGGACGGTAAATAAACGATACAATATCGGCATCTTGTTCAATGGCACCAGATTCTCTCAAATCCGATAGTAACGGGCGTTTACTTCCTCCCCTAGTTTCAACTGCCCTAGATAATTGGGAAAGGGCGATGACTGGTATACTTAATTCTTTGGCTAAGGCTTTAAGGTTTCGAGAAATCATAGAGATTTCTTGTTCACGATTTCCGCTTTTTTGAGACCCCCCAGCAGTCATTAGTTGTAAATAATCCACCACAATAAGTTTTATACCATTTTGGGAAGCTAGTCGACGCGCTTTTGCTCTCAAATCAAAAATTGATAATGAAGGGGTGTCATCGATATATAATGGTGCTTTTTCTAATGCTTTCACTTTAACATTCAACTGCTCCCATTCGTGTTTTTCGAGGCGTCCTGTTCTTAATTTTTCAGAGTTTAGTCCTGTTTCAGAGGAAATTAAACGGGTTATTAATTGAACTGATGACATCTCTAAGGAGAAGAAGGCTACAGGAATATTTTGGGTCACTGCAATATTACGTGCCATGGAAAGAGTCAGAGCGGTTTTACCCATACCTGGACGCGCAGCAATGATAATCAAATCACTTTCTTGCCAGCCAGAAGTGAGTTTATCTAGTTTATCAAAGCCTGATGGCACTCCCGAAAGGCCTTCTTTGTTAGATATTTCTTCAATTTTTTTCTTGGCTTGAAACACTAAGTCTTGAGCTGTTTCAGTCGATTTTTTGATATTACCTTGGGTGACTTCATAAAGTCGCGATTCGGCCTTGTCTAATAAATCAAATACATCTTTAGTTTCATCAAAGGCTTCTTCTATAATTTCATTAGAAATCTTGATTAAACTCCGTTGGATGAATTTCTGTAATATGATTCGTGCATGAAACTCAATATGTGCCGATGAAGAGACTTTTTGAGTCAATGAAATAAGGTAAAAATCTCCGCCTACTAAGTCCAATTTTGAGTTTTTTCGTAATTGGGTTGAAACTGTTAATAAATCTACAGGTTCACTATTTTCAAATAATTGAAGTATCGCTTCAAATATATATTGATGAGAGTCTTTGTAAAACGCATCCATACTAAGGATATCAATGACTTCATCGACCCCTTTTTTATCAATCATCATCGCTCCTAGCACCACTGCCTCTAAATCGGTAGCCTGAGGAGGTATCTTTCCTTTCTCTAAGCTAATTAGGTTGCTTTTATCGGTTTTGTATACTTTTACTGGTTCAGGTTGTTTCATGTATTTTTAATCGTTCTGCTGTGTGATACTATTTTAACAGGCTTGGTTAATCATTACGAAAGTACTTAAAATATGAGAATAAGAGGCTTTTAAACGGTAACGTATACTCAACAATTAAACTGTTTATAAGTCCAAAATATTGTTGATAAGCATTAAAAAAGTCAAGTAAATTACTTGACTTTTTTTTTACTAGATGAGTGTTATATGTTAATCGTTGTAGACGCCCATTTGCGAGTACTTTTCCATACGTTGATCTACCAGTTCTTTTGGTGATAAGTTTTTAAATTCATTGTAAGATTTTACAATCGCATTGGAAACCGTAGTAAATGTTTGTTGGCGATCTTTATGTGCACCACCTAAGGGTTCTTTTACAATTTCATCTACCAACTTCATGCGCTTCATATCTTTAGCTGTGAGCTTAAGTGCGTCTGCTGCCTGTTCTTTAAATTCCCAACTTCGCCATAAAATAGAAGAACAAGACTCAGGTGAAATCACAGAATACCATGTGTTTTCTAACATCAAAACTTTGTCCCCTACACCAATTCCGAGAGCACCTCCAGAAGCACCTTCACCAATAATGATGGTGATAATTGGCACTTTTAAACGGGTCATCTCAAGAATATTTCGAGCGATGGCTTCGCCTTGCCCACGTTCTTCAGCTTCTAATCCAGGATAAGCACCAGGCGTATCAATAAGAGAGACGACAGGAATGCCAAATTTTTCAGCAGATTTCATCAAGCGCAATGCTTTTCGGTAACCTTCTGGGTTGGCCATACCAAAATTTCGATATTGACGCGTTTTGGTGTTATATCCTTTTTGTTGACCTATAAACATAAAGCTTTGGTCGCCAATTTTTCCCAATCCACCAATCATCGCTTTATCATCTTTAAAATTACGATCGCCGTGAAGTTCCAAAAATGTATCGCCACAAATGGCAGTGATATAATCTAAGGTATATGGACGGTCTGGATGACGTGACAATTGTACGCGTTGCCACGGGGTCAAGTTTTTATAAATATCTTTTTTGGCAAGGTCTAGTTTTTTCTGAATCTGAACACATGTTTCAGAAACGTCTACATCACTTTCTTTTCCAATAATTTGACATTTTTGTAATTGATCTTCTAGTTCCTTAATAGGCAACTCAAACTCTAAATATTCCATAGAAATTCAAGATTAGTGTTAGTTAGTTAGTTCGCAAATATAAAACTTTAATAGATTTTAAGGGTTAGATTTTAGGATTATTGATGTTTTTAAACACTGCATTGAGTAGTACTGTAGAAATTATAAGTCCAGCTCCAATATAAAATAGGGGCTGCATGGTTTCGGTTTCTGGAAATAATATAATTGCTAATACAATTCCGTATATAGGTTCTAGGTTATAGGTAAGCACCAAGGTGTACGGTGAAATACATTTCATGACATGAATAGATGCAATAAAAGCATAGGCCGTACATATGGAAGCTAGAACAAAAAGTAAAATCCAATCCGTCCCTGTAAGTTGAAAATAAGAGGCATCAAATCCATTCCCGGTAAGGGCTATGAAAATAGATATAAATAGGACACCGCTTATAAATTCATAGAACGAAATTACACTGGCTTTATAGTTTTTGACGAATTGTCCATTTAGTACCGCAAATAGGGTTGAGAACAATGCCGAAGAAATGCCAAGAGTAATACCAAAAATATACTTTAACTCGGTTTGTGTAATTAGGACTACTCCTGCAATAACGATAAATCCAAATATAATCTCATACCCAATGATTTTACGTTTATAAAACAGGGGTTCAATTAAAGAGGCAAAGAAAGCTCCTGTAGAAAACATGGCCAATGTAATTGAAATATTAGAAGCTTTAATGGCTGCAAAAAAAGTAATCCAATGCAACGCAATAATAACACCTGCAATAGAAAATCTAACGATAGCTTTAAGAGGGACTTTAAGAGGTGTTTTTTTTAGCTTTATAAAGATAAACATTAGGAGTCCAGCGATGGTCATTCGATACCAAACCAAAGGAATGGCTTCCAAAGAAATGAGCTCTCCTAAAATGGCTGTAAATCCAGCAATAAGCACCAAAAAATGCAGGTGCAAATAGTTTTTGAGTTTATCGCTTTGCATTGTACAACAGATATATTGCTAGAGCTCCAAAAACAATATTTGGGAACCACACGGCTAAAAGTGGTGAAAAGTTGGACTGTTCGGCCATAACTCCAAAGACTTTATCAAAAAATACGTAGATCATAGCGATTACAATTCCAAAAGCCAAATTGACACCCATTCCTCCACGGCGTTTGATGGAGGACACTGCTACTGCAATAATGGTGAGTATGAATACAGAAACAGGTAAACTCCATTTTTTGTATTGAACCACTCTATAGCGGTTGATATTCGAAGATCCTCGCACTTCCTCACGAGCGATAAACGTTGTGAGTTCATTATATGTTAATGTCTCAGCCACATATTTAGGCGGGGTCAAATCTTGTAAATCAAAACTAAAAATGGTGTCTTTTTTTCGTTCAAATATAAGTTGATCTTCGTCTTCACCAATGATTCTTAAATTATAATTTGTCAAATTATATGAGCTGTCTTTTTCAACAAATCGAATTGCAGAAGCATGAATTTTATAGGCTAAAGTATTACCTTCAAAATGTTCAAGAGTGAAATTATTACCCTTTTTTGTTTTGATGTCAAAATTACTAACATAGATGTATTCATGGTCATTAATTTGTCGGTAAATATGTTGAGACTCGGTAACTTTAGTATTTTTGAGATACTTGTACGTAAATTCATTAAATCCTTTACTTGCAACAGGTGCCCAATACATGCCTAGCATCAATGCTAAAAATGCAACAATGGAGGCACCTATTAAATAGGGACGTAAAAAGCGTGAGAACGATACACCTGAACTCAAAAAAGCGACAATTTCAGTATTGTTTGCAAGTTTGGACGTGAACCAAATCACAGATAGAAATAAAAATAGTGGAAATAAAAGTGTGGCAAAATAAATGGTGAAATCAAAATAGTAGGCAGCCACTTCCTCAAAAGGGACTTCATTTTCTAATATACGGTCAATTTTTTCAGCAAGATTCACGGTGATTCCGATTGGAATAAACAGCAATAACATCATGAAAAATGTAAATAAATAGCGCTTTAATATGTACCAATCTAAAATTTTCATACCTCTATAAACGATTATTCATTTGTTTGACCATCATAGCTTTCCAAGGCCCAAAATCGCCTGCTAAAATATGTTTTCTAGCCTCGCGAGTTAGCCATAAGTAAAAGCCTAAGTTATGAATTGTTGCAATTTGTTTTCCTAATAATTCGTTAACACTAAATAAATGTTTCAAATAGGCTTTTGAATACTCCGTATCCACAAATGTAATTCCCATCGGATCAATGGGAGAAAAATCATCTTTCCATTTTAAATTTTTGATGTTTATGGAACCATGAGCGGTAAATAACATTCCGTTTCTAGCATTACGCGTTGGCATCACACAATCAAACATATCGATTCCTAAAGCAATATTTTCTAAAATATTAATTGGCGTTCCAACCCCCATTAAATATCGGGGTTTATCTTCGGGAAGAACTTCACAAACGACTTCAGTCATGGCATACATTTCATCGGCAGGTTCTCCTACAGACAACCCTCCAATAGCATTTCCAACAGCACCTGCATTGGCGATATATTCGGCAGACTGACGTCTTAAATCTTTATAGGTACTGCCCTGAACAATAGGGAAAAATGCTTGATTAAAATCATATTTTAGAGGCGTTTTATCAAGATGATTTATACAACGGTCCAACCATCTATGGGTCATATGCATAGATCGTTTTGCATAGTTATAATCGCAAGGATAGGGCGTACATTCATCAAAAGCCATGATAATATCTGCGCCAATACTACGCTGAATTTCCATCACATTTTCTGGTGTAAATGTATGCATACTCCCATCAATATGACTTTTAAATCGGACACCTTCTTCTTTGATTTTTCGATTGGCAGAAAGTGAATATACTTGATAGCCTCCAGAATCGGTTAAAATATTTCGATCCCAATTCATGAATTTGTGAAGCCCTCCTGCTTTTTCTAAAATGTCTATTTGAGGGCGAAGAAATAAATGATAGGTGTTTGCTAAAATAACATCTGGATTGATATCATTTTTGAGTTCACGTTGATGTACACCTTTTACCGTTCCTACGGTGCCTACTGGCATAAATATAGGCGTTTCAATAACCCCATGATCCGTGCTTAGGGTTGCTGCTCTTGCTTTGGTAGCCGTGTCTTTTTTTAATAAATCGAATTTCAAATTCTTAAATTACAGGGTTAATGGTGAAGTTTTAGGGAGTTAAAACAACTTTAATCCCTTGGCATAAAAACGTATGAGAGTTCGTGTTTACTTAGAACGTGGCTTGTAGTTGATTAAGTATTCGCCCTTAGGCTTGCCTTCGTCAAACGAACTTCCTTTCAATAGTAGCCGCGTTTTTTCGCGAGCCTCTTGATTGGAAAAATCCTCGTATTCCATTCTATAAATTGCAGAGAATAGTTGGGCACGTCCTACGCCGTGATAGCAATGCAGTAACACCGGGTAGTTTGTTGTATCGTCCATAATTTCTAAAAAAGCATCAACGGTGTCTTGAGTAGGCACTTGATCTGTACCAAGATTAAAATATGTCACGCCTTTAAGTTTCTCCACGGCTTCTTTTTCTGCAGTGAGTTCTTTTGGAATTTCGGGGTTATTGACTTTATCATTGGTATGTGGAAACCGTAAATCAATAACACTTTTGATTTGATGATCTTTGATATAATCTGCAATTTTTTCTGGCGGGATCACTCCTGATTTATATACCTTGTTTTCTGATATTTCTTTGAAGTTGTAATTAAAATGTACCTCATATACATATTTTGAAACTCCTAGCAAAATTACACCCAAAAGGACTAATACTATCTTTTTTTTCATCACTACTAAATTTTAATTACAAGTTTCTGTCAATAATTTTATCAAAATAATCTTTTAAAAATGCCTTACACGCCAACTCAACAGCATCCATGTCTTTGGTACGGTTGGAGATCAAATTTGTTTCCAACCCCAAATCATTTATGTCATAAAATCCAATGGCTTTTACGCCGTCAAATATACAAATTATATCGCCCACAGAATACATGTAATTTTGTCCCATAGAACTGACTACAAAAGGCGGTGTTTTAGAGGGCTGTTCATTAATTAAACTTCTACCCCAACTTCTAAAAGGTTGGTCATAGCCAATCATATCAACGATGGTAGGGTAAATATCGATTTGTTGGGCCAATTCACTATTAACTCCTGTGTATCTACCTTTTGGACTGTATATTAATATGGGTACTGCCAAGCGGTTCATGGGCTTTAAGTACTCACTATATTGTATTTGATTTGTATGATCTGCGGTTATAATAAAGATGGTATTATCAAACCAAGGTTCTTTTTTAGCGGTTTCAAAAAACTGTTTGAACGCAAAGTCGGTATACCCTATACACTGGTGCATAGGAATATCGCCCTTTGGGAATTTGCCATCATATTTGTCGGGGATAATGTAGGGTTCATGAGAAGTGACCGTAAAAATTGTAGAAAAAAACGGTGTTGTTTTAGTGTCTAATGTTTCTTTGGTAAACTGGAAAAAGGGTTCGTCCCAAATCCCCCAAAAACCATCAAATAATGTATCGTTGTTAAATTCTGTTTTTCCATAATAATGATCAAAACCGAGAATATTAGAAAATCCTAAAAATCCCATTGACCCATTAGGCGCCCCATGGAAAAATGAGGTATCATACCCTTCAGAATTTAATACTGAAACTACCGACTCCACATCTTGATTGGTATATGGAGATGATGTAAAAGCATCTTTAAATGATGGAATACCAGCCAGTACTGAGGACATTCCATGTATAGATTTTCTTCCGTTAGCATAAGCATTATTAAAAATCAAACTTTTGGTTGCTAAAGAGTCTAAGAAAGGTGTATAACTGATATACTCTGGAATTTGTGCCTTATCATTAAAAGCGCCCCAATATTCTCGACCAAAACTCTCGGTAATAAACACCACAATATTGGGTTTTGTTTCCCCGGTGCTTTCATACATTTTAATGGGTTGAACGATACGATCAATTACTGATTTCTCAATAGCATAAGGTACTTTTTTAAAGGTTTTTTTGTTGAATGTTCTTATGATGGCAAAAGGCGTGTTTAACACAAAATCTGCATGTTGAATTTTAGAAGCATGCCTATTGGCATCTACTAAATTAATTGGTCGCGTACTTTTTTTGAAATCCCCACGGATCCCTCCGACCATCAAAGCTGCCATAACCAAAAAGGAAATGAACGAGGTCAAAACGTATAACACTGGACCTTTGGTGTAAGGTTTGGATTTAAGCTTCACCTTTTTATAAAGGAAAACCCATAAGATCGAAACTAGCACAAAGAGCACTAAAACATGCCAGTAACTCACTGCAAAGCGCAGAAACATTTGTGTTTTGTTGGCTTCATTTTCAACCACAGCCCATTCGGCAACTGTGGTCCGACTGTAATTGAATTTGTAATAAATTAAATCCACAAAATTAAAGGATATCCCTATCAAGTTTGTGACGAAATAAATGTAAAAGAGGATTTTTTGGTATACACCGCGCGTGTTGATTCCAAAAGGAAGCATCGAAAGTACTACAAATAAACTATTCAAATAAAATATAGCTGCCGTATCAAATCCAATCCCATGATAACTCAACCTTAAGTATTCAAAAAGTGAATCGATTTCTAAAAGCGAATAATTATAAATAAAAAATAAAAAACGAGTGAATGAATAAAACAAATAGACTAGTAAAAGTCTGTAAATCATTACTTTATACTCTTGTAACCTCAAAAATTGTAGCATCAAAATAATTCAAATATCGGTGTAAAAGTAGCAAAGAAATTACACTTACACACATTCGAAGTCTCTTTTTATAAATTGTTAGTTAAATTGTAAAATTTACAAGATTAATTATTTAACTCTTTAAAATAAAAATTATCTTTGAACATTGAAAATTTT
>JABAYZ010000233.1 GCA_018608735.1 Flavobacteriaceae bacterium
AAATTTAAAAAATTGAATTTATTGATGTTAAATTAGCTATTTGACATTCATAAATATAGGATGACATTTGCCTTAAAGGTCTTTCATTGTTGTGGAGCAAATCTGTGAAAAAGTTGTTAGTTTTAATTGAAAAATGGATGTTCCCATTTCTTATTAGTACATCTCTAATTTTGTTTGTGTTAACTATTTATGAAAAGCAGAACGATGGTTTAGCTGACAGTTCTATCCAAGCAGCTGTTCAAGCTTTGACGTTGGATTCGACAGAAAGTGGCTTCACGCTTTATATGAACTTCATGATCAACCTCACTCTTGCTTGGGCGGTGTTAAAGGTTTTAATGGCATCAGCTGGATTAAAATTTGATAATTTAACAGTGAAAATTTTCTCACGAAATCACATCATTATAGTTTTAAAACCTGACTCCAGCTCTCGTGGTGGCGCAAATCATAAAATAAGAAACCTACCTCTTGCCATAGATTTAGCCACAGCAATCACTTCAACTCAAAAAGTTATCCTGACCATTCCAGAAATAGATGAACACGATAGGGCGCGCATGTGGGATCAGGGTGTAAAAGTGGTAACGTATAACGGTGGCTTTGAAGGAATGCTCAAAGCTACGCGGGCCTCAGAGGCAAACACTCTGATTTCCATATGTGACAATTGGTTGGATAACATAACTATCAGCCGCGCGGCGCTTTCACCAGCGCTGAAAAACCCAAGCTTGCAAGTAAAGTGCATGATGGAGTCATTAGAAAGAAATCGCTCTTTTAACTGTGAGGAATATTTTGAAAAAAATTCTTTGAGTAGATTACGCATATTTAACGAATCCGAGCTGCTCGCAAGAAAAATGTTTTCGGAATTTCCTGCAGACTCAATAGTGGCTCAGACGAATAAGCGTGTTCATGTTCTTATGTTTGGCCTAACGTCAGTGTCGGAAGCGCTTATTTTGCAATTAGCTCGGCTTGGACATTATCGTAGTGGTCAAAAGCCGAAGGTTTCCATCGTTGACAGTAATTTAGATACCAAAATGCATTCAATTATAAATAGTATCCCAGCCATCAATAACCTATTGGAAATAAACTTAGTTGAGCGGTCGGTTGGTGAATTGAAGTTAAAAGACATTATAGAAATAATAAATAATAAAGACCCAATTACAATAGCGTATGTCTGTGGAATAAATGAAATAGAGAATTTAAGAATTACTCGAATGCTTTTAAGTGAAGTTGCGCATGGTTCTACCTTATACAAAGAAAAACCATTTGATGTAGTAGCGTTAGATCCCCCCGGTGGAATAGTCTTGTCAGATTTTTATATCTACGGTGAGCATGCCGGGAAATTTCATTTATTCTCATTAGTAGGCCAAGACGGTACTGCAGAAAAATCGATTATAGCGAATAGTCTGCTGGGAGATTTAGATGACGTCATAGGCCGTTCATTACACGACGCCTATCTAAAAAAGGACTTGCAGTTGTTGGAACAAAACCCGAAGCATAAAATCCACCCTAACAGTGTGGCTTGGGAAAATTTACCAGAGAATATTAGAAATGCAAACCGAGCGGTTGCAGACCATTTTGATATCAAGATGCGTGCTGTGGGTTGCAAAGTAGTTCTAGAGGGTGTTGGTGCTGAAGTTCAATTGAGCTCAAATGAAATTGAAATATTGGCCATTATGGAACATCAGAGATGGTGGGCTGATCGAAGTATTAATGGTTGGACATTTGCAGAAGTGCGTGATGACATCAATCGTCTCCATCCTAACATGGTGCCTTACGAAGAATTAAGCAACGCGGATAAACAAAAAGACCGAGACTCTGTTCTACAGATGATCGAAATTTTAGGATCAGAGTGTATGATATTGGTAAAAAACCCCTCCAAACTTAATTAAAAGTAGGGTGCTAATATTCTATATTGGGAACTGGCATATTTGACGGGCCACTTGATACGCACCCCGTTTAATAGACACTTCAATTGGTTACAATGTAACGCAATAGGAGTCCAGCAATGGCAGGCGAACGATCCACACGACTTACCATGCTTGTTCAGGTTGACAGTAAAAAAACGTCAGAGGTTGTTGGGTCATGATCAAAACAACTCTCCCAGCTCCCAGAGGCATTTAAGAAAATCCTTACATGGGATCGAGGACAGAGCTGGTCGCCCATGCAGAACTCATCTTTGCAACAGGTTGGACGTGTACTTTTGTGACCTTAGTAGTCCCTAGCAGCCAGGAACTAACGGGAAAACCGATGACCTTCTTCGGCAGTGTTGTTTAGACAGTGCCGCGTCAAAGCGCAATGATCGCCAACGGAGAACGCTGAAATGTCATACCCCTCATCATATGTTAAATATAGTGTTGCGGTGACTGGATGAATCCATCGATGCTAAAAATGGGGGGATTACAAAAACAATTAGGGTATATTTAAAGAAAAAGATCCTACAATGACGATGGAATGTTTTTTAATGACTTATTAAAAAAGTCCAAAATATTTTGGAAATCAATCTTTGCATCATTTAGTGAATCTGAACAAATCTCACCATGTTCAAGCCAAGATTTTGCATCAGTATAATATTCCAAGGCACGGTGCTTGATCCACTCAATTTGCCATATTTTAAGAGTACTTGGATTTTCACAATCAATCGAAAACCAGTTCTGAAACCAAATTGGAGCATCAGGTGACCAAACTTGATAATCTATAGCATTTCCAACCTCATGGGGTACAGGCGATAAAGAACAAATCTGAGATGATGTATAAAATAAATTCTCTATATTTTGTTGCTCTTCATAGCTGGTTTTGAACCAATCTGAAAATTGCATATGGAAAAATTGATCATTTTCCAACAGCTCTTTAATCTCTGAGAGATTTTCATTTGTTAAGGTTCTATATACTAAATCTTTAAAATTTATTGCTTGCGCATCACTGGCGGCTACTCTAAGTGCTTCACTATCTTCAGCCTCAGCTAATTGCCATTTTTCTAAAACTTCACCATGACAATCTTCATTAATGTATTCTAATTTAGATAAAATATTAGACATAAACTATATCTCTTTCTATTCGTAATATTAAAAATCTTTGTCTTCATTCAATTAATTTAATCTTTGAAATTCAAAAAATTTACAAACTCCTACGATGTCCTTAAAGTTTCATCAATTATTGCTTTTATTCAAATTCTCAAGTTCTCACTTCACATCATCAATCAAGTAGGTTACCTCGTCAATACGCTCAATTAACTTACCTGAGGTACAAAGCTCTGCAGAGAAATGTTTATACTAAAAAATGACCTAGAACTAAAAAATTCACCAGAGCAAAAGTAACGTTGTTGACTTAAAATAATATAAATAATATAAATAATAGAACTAAGTTAACTAATTAGGAATGGGCGCTACAGGAAATGGCAAAACCAATAGTTATTAATTACCAAGGCGAAGAGGCTAAATTTAGTCATAAAAAAGTTGATCGATCAAAGCTTTATGGCTCAAAAAAACGCATTCAATTAGACTCAGTGGGTGAAAACTGTTTGCGTTGTGAACTAACTGAGGATGGTTCAACTCTTTTAATGTCGGGTATGACCTCACAGGGTTACTTTGATAGTGATTCTAATTGGATTCCTAATAATGAATTAATAGGCATGGATTTGAATGGTAGCTTACTATCTAAAAATCCTTCAACTCTTGGTATAGCTCAAGATGCTGTTCTTTCAGACGTAGAGTCACTTTTAGATTTAGCAGTTGATTCGATTTATCAATTAGATCCAGAAGAAGTTGCTGATTCGATTCAAGCACTTTTAAAGTCTGGAAAAGCACTCAGATTTCCTTTTAACTACCGTGAAGATTATCACGCAGAGCTAGCATATTTGGTTTTCAATGATGAGGGGCATTTTGTTTTAATAGGCAACCCTACAAAACCTCAATGGATGGAGCTTGACCAAGTTATAGAGGAAGGCTTTGAAGATGAAGTGGAAGATGATCTTGATTTCGAAATGTTTTAGGGGTTAGCGATGAGAAAAATTCACCTAATGAATAAAGATAATAGAGATGCCCAAGTAGCGATTACTTCATTAAAGTATGAGAAACCATATGAGATGGGCTTGCCTAACAAACAACTTAAATTCAAGCGCTATTTATCTGCAACAGAAGGTAATTTGCATAAAAACCTTGCTAGTGTGCATGGCGATAATTACGCCTCTAAGCTTATTGAGGAAGATCCAGAGATCGATATAGAAGCGATTGGTAAGTTTATTTCAAGTTCAGATGTCGTCTACCTTAGCAATAAAAGTGAGATTCTTTATGCGCCTCCAAAAACTGTTGAGGTAATAATTGCGCCTGACGGTAGTGAAAAAGAAAGAAGAGATCCCAAGAATATTCCTGGCAATGTTGATGATGAACTTCCTGTTCGATGGACAGGCAAAAAAATGCCTAAATCTGAGGTTGCCATAAGGTTTGCCTTTAAAAGGACAATTCAACTCAAGCATGTTGATGGAGTTACTTATGATTACTTATTTGAAATGGCTAATGAACTGCAAGATGAAAATGTGATGGTTTTAGTAGGTGCAGGTCCAAAAGGTAAGGAGCCACTTATTTTTCAAGCAAATGGCATGCCTTATAGGGGCTTTCTGGAAGGAAGGGTCCATGGTAAGAAATATCAATTACTTCTTCACTTAAGTAATCTAGAACTCAAAAGGCTAAATCTGGAGCCGACCAAATGAGTACATTTAATTTAAAAAATTCAAAACCACTTGGAAAAGGACAAACTGTTGAAAACGACGGTATTGCGGCGCCAGAAGTGCTTTCCAAGCTTAAAGGTTATCGAAAGACAGTTGTTGCGGGTTATAGGCCCCTTTTATTAGATGAGATTGGCTCAAATTTAACATCTGGTGAAATGTATATTTCTCCAAAAATTGATGGTGAACTTTGGTTCATGATTATTGAAGATGATGAAGTGGTGTTATCTAACACAAGAGGCAAACTAATTGCTGGGGATATACCTTTAATAAGTGAAGTCAGTCAAATATCCAAGCGATTTAAGGGCAGAGTAATTCTCGTAGGTGAGCTATTTGTTGCATCAAAAAAAAGCAGGCCTAGGGTTAGTGATCTTGCTAGCGCACTTGGTGGAGGAGCAAAGGCAGAAGTAGAAAAGCTAGGCTTCGCCGCCTTTGATATTATATCAGGCGGAGATGTGAAGTCTTCCATTCCGCTTGTGGATTATAAAGACCGCCTTGCTCTAATACAACGCTTACTAGCTGATGGTAAGAGAGCTAAATGTGTGAAAACAGAAACAATTAATAGTCCTGGGGAAGTAATTAACTATTTTAATAACTGGGTGGATGCTGGCAAAGCAGAGGGTTTAGTAATTCGAGCGGGAGAGGGAAGGATTTATAAAGTGAAGCCTTCGCTCTCTATTGATGCTGTAATTATTGGTTACACAGAAAAAAGTGGTGATAGCTCGCAAGTAAGGTCAATTATCCTGGCCTTAATGCGTGCTGATGACACATTTCAATTACTTGGTTCTTGCGGTTCGCTTGGTGATGAAAAAGCCAGAAAAGAGATGATGCAAAAAATACAAAAATCTCAAGTAAAATCAAATTGGCGACATACAAGTGGAGATGGTGCAATCTATCACTTTGTTAAACCAGAAGTTATTGTTGAAATTAAAGTAGTTGACGTGCAAGGTGAAGACTCATCGGGCGATTCAATTCGGAAAATGGTACTTTCTATTAAGGATAATGAATGGGTAGCTCTCCAGAAACTTCCCTGCGCAAGCGTTCATCATCCTGTTTTTATTAGGTATCGTTCTGACAAACAGGTAAATGCTCTAGACCTTCGTATCGAACAGATTTCAGATAGATGTTTGATTAACAATAAAGAAACAAAGGCAGAGGTAATAACACTTCCATCAAGCGAAATTGTTCGAAGAGAGGTCTATTCCAAAACAATAAAAGAAATTACATCTGTGAGAAAACTGGTTATATTGAAAACCAATAAGGAAGAAGTAGACTCAGATTTTCCTGCCTATGTAGTTCACTGGACAGATTTTAGTCCTGATAGAAAAGAGCCTCTGAAAAGAGAGGTGCGACTTGCTTCAGTTAAAGAAACAGCAACAACTATTGCAGAAGAAATGCTTGAAAAAAATATAAAAAAGGGTTGGGAAAAAGTACAAGTATAAGGTAGAGAGTATAAGGTAAGAACAAAGAGAGTCTCGTATAATTTAACCTACTCAAACTGAAGTACACAATGGCCAAACACAGGCCTGTGTTATACCTTATTACTTTAAGACGAATAAGATAACTTGCTGGCATGTAGCTCTTTCTTGCCATCTCAGCAGAAGGCGGCAAACTTTCCGGAATGTTAATTGTCATTAGATCAGTAAGGTGGGTAGGCGGATTTAAAAATTGGCAGTCCAAAGTGGTCCAATATTCTGTACTAAAAACTGGAAACTAGGAGATATTCAGAATGAACAAGCTCAAAAACTCAAAAACTATGGTCAGTAGCAGGTTTTTTAATCAATGATTGACGAGGATATTAAGCTAATTTTAGCTACATTAGGAAGAGATTTAGATTGGGGTGTTCGAGCCAGCGTTGCGGAGAACATCGATACACCTCAGGAAAATTTATTGACGCTGTCGACCGATACTGATTATCGAGTTCGCAGAAACGTGGCTTTAAATCCGAGTACTGCTGCTGATATCCTAGATGGCTTGGTTGACGATAATGAGAAAGACGTCCGCATTCATATTGCCCAAAATTTAAATACATCCACAGCTACTCTAGCCAGTTTGGCGCTGGATAAAGATTTAGAGATACGCTCTCGAGTAGCGGCTAACTTTAATACATCGGCTGAAACGCTCAAAACTCTCTCACGAGTTAAGCGCGCAGAAGTGGCAATGCCCACATTAACAAACCCAAACACTCCTAAAGATATTAAAATAAAAATACTTATAAGATTATCATCACATGAAGAGAAGTATGTGGTTGATTTTGTTGCAAAAAATAATGATACGCCTGATGATGTTCTTCAAGTTCTCGCAAATAATACACAACCAAGTCGTATCCCAATATTGGAAAACCCAATGGCTTCCGCCAGATTGCAGTTAAGTCTAATAAACCATGAAACACAATTTTGCATCGATAGAATCATCCAAAATAACGATATTGCAAAATATTCGCAGCAGTTATTAGAGGATTTATCCAAAGAAAAATCTACGACTATTAGGGGTAATATTGCCATTTTCCCTTCAACACCTTTAAAGCTGCTAGAAAAGTTATCGAGAGATACAGAGGATACTGTTCGTAAAAACGTTGCTGACAATGTAAATACCCCTGAAAATGTTTTGCTAAAACTTGCAAAAGACAAAAGCATGTTTGTTCGAGCCGCCGTTGCTAAAAACGCTGGGGCCCCTGAAAAAGTGCTGGGGTTGCTTTCTATTGATGGGGAGACCCATGTCCGGACTATTTTGGCGCAAAATAATAAGACATCCGTAAAAGTAATTGGAAAGCTTTGTACAGATGACAACTCCCGTGTTCGGATGGCTGTAACTAGGCATCCAAATGCGTCTAAGGAAATGTTAAAACTTTTATCTGAAGATGAAGATGATGACATTCGTATTTCAGTCGCCCTTCATCGAAACGTGTGTAATCAGGTGCGAGCTAAAATCTTAAAAAGTTTAAAAACAGAGCAGTGCCGAACAATCTGTCAAAAAATAAGACAAGATCAAAATGCCTATCCAGCCGATACTTTGGAAATATTTCTAACTTTGGATGAAATTGCTATCTATGAAGAATTAGCACGAAGCAATACGAAAGGGACTATTGAGGATCGTGATACATTTAAAATATCGTTGTTTGTAGATGAGGGGTCAGCTGCATCCAGTTCCTTGCTTGATAAATTATCGAATAGCAAACAAGCCAGCGTCAGACGTTATATTGCTGAAAATCCAAATGTGTCAAACGGAACCTCTCATCTCCTTGTTGGAGATGAAGATCTGGCAGTGCGTTGTAAATTGGCTTGCAATACTAAGGTGCCTACAGAAGTATTTACGATTTTAGCCAATGATGCAGAGTCAGTGGTACGCGAAAACGTTGCTTCAAACGAAGGTGCATCTATAGAAGCATTAAAAATTATAGCTGAAAACAAAAAGAACTACCTCGCCAAGGCACCCGGAGCTAAGTTTGAGCACTCCATCCTTACAAATCTCGCTAGAAATCCGTGTGTTCCAAGTGAAATTCTCGAGATTATTGTATCTAACGCCTCCCAGATGAAAGACGATACTTCACAGCCTATTGTGGAACGAGAGAACGCTTCTCACGTCTGTCAGCTAGTGGCCACACACTTGAATATTACACCGAATTTAGCTAAATTTTTTGCTTCTAATCAAGACTATAGGGAAAGTTTAGCTGGAAATTCAAGAATATCAATTGGAGTCATAGAAGCATTGGTCAATGACGATAATCCGATGGTAAGACGCAATTTAGCTCGTAATCCAAGACTAAACCCAAAGAAATTTGATTGGGTAAAATGAATAATTTTTTGGGAAGAAATATGCGATTATGTTTTTCTCCAATGCGAATCCACATAGACATTAATGATCAAAAGGTATGTTAGTGCTCAGAACCCCCTCAAAACCTATCAGAAAGAATTATTATACTGGGTACCATTAGGGCAAGGCTTTTGAGCTTGACTATTTATAATAGTGATAACGTTCTTTAGAAGAAAAGCTAATTAATAGAAATAGGGAGGTAACATGACATGATTTTTGAAATATCTGGAAAAGGCATCATTTGTAACGTTTATTATATTGAGAGAGAGGCTCTGGATGATATTTCTGAATTGGTAACTGAATTCGGCCCAAGCCTCAAGCAGATGCTACAAGAGCGAAGTGATTATATAGTAAACGTTTCAAAAGGATTTTTCTCTGATAATTCATTATCTGAATTTAATTTTAAAATGTCATCGGGAGAAACTATTGGCCAAGACTTCTTTAAAAAAAGAATCGCTGAAATGGCATCAAAAGACGACGAGGCTGGAGAGTATTTTGAAGAAGGGACGGATCCCCGTGATTTTAAATCTGTTAACAATGATCCACGTTCAAAAGACATAACAGAAAGTCAGGTTGCTATTATTGAATACCATGAATTTGAGAATGGTGTTTCAACCCTAGAGATTCCCTGTGAAGACAAAGACAAAATAATGGCAATGAAGTTGATGTGTGACTCTGTTGACAGACCGGGGCCGTCAGGCGACGTAGATCTTGCAACAAAAGCAACTTATGGTGAAAGTATTGTGGGTGGAGAAGAGTATGGAGGAGCAGAGTGGCCAATAATGGGCGTCGAGTTAGACGGAGAAAGTTATCCACTTTCAGAAGCCAAATTTGACAGATCTCACTCACGTGTGTGGTTGTGGGTATATGATGAAGAAGATAAAACACATGGCCTTGATTTCTTTGGTTCACAAGAATTGCCTGATCCATGGGTGGTAGAGATGGTTGATTTAAATATTGGAGATATAAAAGACGGCTTCGATCAAGACTTAAACCAACTATTAACAGTTCATAAGTTTTTTAATCAAAAAGACCTTGATTGGATCAAAAATAATAAAGATTTTGTATCTCACTATCAGATATCACACAAAGCTCTAAAACACTTGATGTTTGAGGGGGAGCGCGAACTTCAACTCCCTGTATTTAACAAAGAAAACGTAAAATCTAGCACTTGTACTCTACTTTGTATGTTTTTTGATGCATTTGGAGTCAAAGGGTATGACCCTGAAAAACTAAGTCAACTAGATGAAACGCACATGCATTTAACAGACTTTGAAATGCTAGCGCTTGGAAACAAAATACTGGTAACGTCTATTCAAAAATCATTTTGTATGCACTTTAATGTGATTGGTGAAATGTCACTTTTCGGAGAAGAAAGCTTTTCTGAGATGTCGCATCCGACGCTTGCAGATGCAGTCGAGTTTGTCGTGGAAATTTTAGACGACCCAGATGCGGCATTTAATCAAGATGCAGGCATTGACGACGACGATGCAGAAGACATAGAAATGGATACTGAAAAAAAATAGTCTTCTTGGCCCAAAAACTTCGCTACCAACTTATGTGGTGACACTGCCGTCTATTGCAAGTCGTTGATTTGTGTCTTACATTTAAAATTGCAGCTACCGTCCTTCTAATAGGACCGGTTCAAGTATCGGAGTGGATTGATGTCTGGACGCGTAGTACGCATATTTTTATCCTCCACGTTTCGTGATTTT
>JABAYZ010000220.1 GCA_018608735.1 Flavobacteriaceae bacterium
AGGGCGGAGAAACCCAAGCCAACCTGCGGTTGGAGTCCTATATTTTTGAACGTAAGGCTATAGCCGTTTATAAAAAAACTAGAAATGGGCTTTTGGGAAAAAATTACAGCTCAAAATTCTCTGCTTGGCTCGCTAACGGAAGTTTATCGCCAAGATTGATATATTGGAACGTAAAAAAATTTGAAACCAATTTTGGATCAAATGAATCCACATATTGGATGATCTTTGAATTAATTTGGCGCGATTATTTTAAATATATTTCATTGAAACATGGGAATTCTATTTTTAAAATTGGGGGTATTCTTGAGAAAGAATACGACTGGAACAGCACTTCTGATCTTATAAATCGATGGATAAACGGCAATACTTCAGATGATTTTGTTAATGCAAATATGATTGAATTAAAAAAAACAGGCTGGATGAGTAATCGTGGAAGGCAAAATGTAGCCTCCTATTTTTCTAAAACATTAGAACTGGATTGGCGCATCGGAGCTGCATATTTTGAATCGCTATTAATTGACTATGATGTTCATAGTAATTATGGAAACTGGATGTATGTTTCAGGAGTTGGAAACGACCCTAGAAACCGAGTGTTCAATGTTAAACTTCAAGCCGAGCGTTATGACTCTAACGGAGCATACCGCAAAAAATGGCTACAAACAAAACTATTTTAAATGAAAACACTTCGTCTTATACTTGGAGATCAACTCAATTCAAAACATTCATGGTTTGAAACTGTTTCAGAAACAACCGTGTATTGCCTGTTTGAAATGCGACAAGAAACCGATTATGTCAAGCATCATATTCAAAAAGTTGTTGGGTTTTTTGCAGCAATGCGCGATTTCTCAAAACAGTTAAAATTAAATGGTCACCAGGTCATTTACTTGACTTTGGATGACCCTTCAAATTCTCAAAATCTTGAAGATAACCTTAAAAATATCATATCTTCTCAAGGCTTTAAAAACTTCCAATACCAAGCACCCGATGAATACCGCTTGGACACTCAACTGAAATCCATTTGCAACAGGCTTTCAATTGAAACTTTAGAAGTTGAAACTGAACATTTCTATACGTCTCGCGACGAGCTTTCAGTTTTTTTTGAAGGCAAAAAGCAATTTTTAATGGAACGGTTTTATCGGTACATGCGTAAAAAGCATCATATTTTGATGGAAGGCGACCAGCCCGAAGGTGGTGAATGGAATTATGACAAAAGTAATCGCAACAAATGGAAAGGATCACCAGAAATTCCTAAATTTATTGAATTTAAAAATGATGTTAAAGGGATTCTAGCAGCTATTGATACCACTACAGTTAAAACTATAGGCCGTTTTGAAGGAACCACCTTTGCTTACCCAATTAACAGAGCGCAATCATTACAGCAACTCGATTATTTCAATAACTATCTATTAGTTCATTTTGGAGATTATCAAGATGCTTTGCACAACGATGAAGTCTATTTATTTCACTCGCGATTATCGTTTGCTATGAATATAAAATTGATAAGCCCCAAAGAAATTGTGGATGCTGTTTTGGCGCATTATCGCGCACATCAGGAAGACATTTCAATATCTCAAGTCGAAGGCTTTATCAGGCAAGTTATAGGATGGCGCGAATATATGCGTGGCATGTATTGGGCACAAATGCCTGAGTATAAAACATTAAATACACTTGATAACCACCATTCCATACCCGACTTTTTTTGGACTGGTGACACCAAAATGAATTGCTTGAGTAAAACGATTAACAACTCATTAGATAACGCCTACGCGCATCACATTCAGCGCTTAATGATTACGGGCAATTATTTGTTATTGACCCAAACCCATCCCGACGAGGTTGATGACTGGTATCTTGGAATTTATATCGATGCCTTGGAGTGGGTACAACTTCCCAATACTCGAGGTATGAGTCAGTTTGCTGATGGTGGATTGATTGCTACAAAACCTTATGTGTCATCAGGAAGTTATATTAATAAAATGAGTAATTATTGTGGGGAGTGTAAATACAATGTCAAAGAACGCTTAGGGGAAAATGCATGCCCTTTTAATAGTTTATATTGGAATTTTCTTGACGATAAGCGCCCTCAATTGGCTAACAACTTCCGAATGAAAATGATGTATTCTGTGTTAAACAAATTCTCAACGGATGAATTAATTGCCATGAAATTAAGGGCTTCAGCACTTATTGAAAACCCTGAAAAATTCTAAAAATATAAAATAAATGTTAATATTTGTTTAATTGTTATTTTAAATGATTGAACATTATGTATGTTTGAGCTAAATACGATACCATTGGTTCTAGATACAACATACTACAACAAGGAACACAAAGAATTATTTAATAATTTTGTTGGCCAACCTTATACTTTTTTTGAAGCTATCAAACGTCGCGGCATCGGGTCAAAACGAATGATTGTTGACAAAGTAAGTCCTAATTTAAATTCCATATTAAATACCGTTTCTGATCTAAATTATGCAAATATTGAAATGCGTAAAAAAGGCATTTTGATACACATTACAAAGGGACTTAGAAATTTTACATGGGCAATTCCTTTCTATCATTTGGTGTTTTACAAAACAGACGGCATTAGTATTCATGCTCAAGGAAAATTCATTCATTTTAAAAAATCAAAAAATTTCTATGAAAATAAGAATTTTTTAAGATCTTTATTGGAGGAAAAAGTACAATTTGACGAACGCTATAAAACCCCTGCTTTATGACTTTAGGGGTTATTGAAATTGATCGTATTATTGAAATGGCTTGGGAAGACCGTACTACTTTTGAAGCTATCGAATATCAGTTCAAACTAAGCGAACAAGAGGTTATCAAAATTATGAGAACCTATATGAAACCCAAAAGTTTCCGATTGTGGCGCGCACGGGTTCAAGGAAGAAAAACAAAACATCAAAAATTAAGATCATTTGAATCTGGGAGATTTAAATGTACTAGACAACGTCAAATAACTCATAACAAAATATCAAAGCGCTAAAATAAAGTATGAATACTAAAGTTATAATAGAAAAAGAAGATCAATTAAATGGATTTTCTAATCATGAAATAGGAGATGATCACCTTTTTACTGGACTAGAAACTCCAATGAAAAAAGGAGCTTTTAAACTCTCTGATGATGATAAGAAAAAAAAGATAGCCGTTTTGTTTGAAGAAATTATGGATGTGTTGGGACTAGATTTAACAGATGATTCTCTGAAAGGTACCCCTGAACGCGTTGCAAAAATGTATATTGACGAAATATTTTCGGGATTAAACCCTAAAAATAAACCAAAAGTTGCGTTATTTGATAATAAATATCAATACAACCAAATGCTGGTAGAAAAAGATATTACATTTTATTCTAATTGCGAGCACCATTTTGTGCCCATTATTGGAAAAGCACATATTTCCTACATATCATCAGGGAAAGTTATCGGTTTATCAAAACTAAACCGAATTGTACAATATTACGCCAAACGACCACAAGTACAAGAGCGTCTTACAAATCAAATTGCTGAAGAACTGAAAGGCATATTAGGAACCGAAGATGTGGCTGTCATTATTGACGCTAAACACCTTTGTGTGTCGTCCAGAGGAATCAAAGATGATACCTCTGCAACTGTTACCGCTTTTTATGGTGGTGCTTTTAATACCTCAGCAAAAATTGCTGAATTGCAAAATTATTTAAAACTATAACTATGGATATTGTTAAACAAGCTGAAGCTTTTGAACTCAAACCACTTACATTCAAAACAACGAGTGAGCGAATCGAAGCATCTAGAGAAGTAAAAGGATTGATACTAGGAGTAAATGAAATTTATAAAACTTCTAAAGATCAAAAATTAATGGATCTAATGAAACGCTTAACTGCTATAAAACAAAAAATTGAGAAACGTTTAAAAGGGCGTCCGCTAACCGCATGAAAAAAATCATTATTATTGGAGGGAGTAAAGGCATTGGTAGAGCAATTACAGAAAGTCTCCTTACGGAACATCAGGTTATCAATATAAGCCGAACCGCTCCAGATTTTCAACACGCAAATTTAACGCATTATTCTTGCGATATCTTAGCTGATGAATTGCCTGAAATTGAAATGGCTGACGGACTCGTATATTGTCCTGGAAGCATCAATCTAAAACCTTTTAACAGGTTAAGCATTGACGATTTTAGAACCGATTTTGAAATAAACGTTATTGGTGCAGTAAAATGCATTCAGGCATATACAAAAGCGCTCATGAAAAGTGAAGCTGGATCTATTGTACTGTTTAGCACTGTAGCTACAAAATTAGGAATGCCATTCCATGCGAGTGTTGCAACCGCAAAATCAGCTGTGGAAGGTTTAACGAAATCGGTAGCAGCCGACTTAGCGCCTAAAATTAGAGTGAATGCGATTGCGCCAACAATTACCAACACTGAATTGGCGGCCAAGTTCCTAAGAAATGAACGCATGGTAGAGAGTACGATTCAACGTCATCCACTAAAAAAATATTTAGAACCCTCTGAGGTTGCTGCTATGGCAGAATATCTTCTCTCAGATGTATCTAAATCTATTTCTGGTCAAATCTTTAATTTGGACTGTGGTATTGTATCCTTAAAACTATAAGCTTTTGAATGCACTAAAAATTTTAATTTTTTCTATTTTATTTTCATCTGAATCTCAAACACAAATTAACGAAACCATGTCATTATACAATATTGAAATTAATAGCATTGACAACACACCTATCAATCTAAACGATTACTCAGGAAAACATATTTTATTTGTAAACGTCGCCTCTGAATGTGGCTTTACAGGACAATATGAAGATCTTCAGAAATTGTACGATACCTATCAGGATAAGTTAATGGTTATTGGCGTGCCTTGTAACCAATTTGGAGGTCAAGAACCTGGTACTCCTGATGAAATACAATCGTTTTGTACAAAGAATTACGGCGTGACTTTTTTAATGACCGAAAAAGTTGATGTCAAAGGAGATAACCAACACCCGTTATACCAATGGTTGACAGACAAGGCATTAAATGGTATTAAAAGTACTTCAGTGAAATGGAATTTTCAAAAATATGTCGTTGATGATAAAGGACAATTCGTAGACTATTTCTATTCTATTACAAAGCCATTAAGCAGTAAAATAACGCGTCTATTAAAATAAATTATGTTTGGAATTTTCAAGAAAAAGAGCCCTGTAGAAAAATTGCAGGAGCGTTACAAAAAGTTGATGGCTGAATGGCATGATCTTTCTACAACAAATCGTTCCGCTAGTGATGCTAAATATGCAGAAGCACAAGGAGTATTGGATGAAATTGATAAACTCAATGCTTAGATGAAGTTTATAAAAGTATTTCTACTTTTTTTACTCATCAATTTTGGGTCACTTGCCATAGGTACTTGGCTCATGAATGATGGCCCACGAACAGCGTGGTATATCAATCTGAATCAAGCACCCTGGACGCCTCCAGGTTGGGTATTTGGCATAGCTTGGAGTAGTATAATGATCTTGTTTTCGGTCTACATGACCTCTTTAGTTGAAGTAAATAGATCCAAAAAAGTCATCTTATTATTTAGCGCTCAATTTGTTTTAAATATATTTTGGAATTACCTGTTTTTCAATCAACATCAAATTATTTTAGGGTTACTCAATATTATATTTTTAACGCTATTAATGTTTTATTTTCTGATCGCGTTCAAGCATACCCTCAAAAACAAACGCTTTTATGTCCTTCCCTACTGTATATGGTTAATACTAGCGACATCTTTAAATCTATACATCGCCTTACACAATTAAAATGAAAATCTATACTTTACACAAAAAGCAAAATCTACCTATTAGTGTAGAAGAAGCTTGGGGATTTTTATCCAGCCCTGCAAACCTAAAAATCATCACTCCAGAGTATATGAGTTTTGATATTATTTCAGGTGCAGACCGCCCAATGTATCCCGGTCAAATTATCCAATATAGTGTAACACCAATTTTTGGCATTAAAACCAAATGGGTCACTGAAATTACTCAAGTTAAAGATCACCACTATTTTGTGGATGAACAGCGTTTTGGTCCCTATGCATTATGGCATCACAAGCACTTTATTAAGGCCATTGATGGCGGTGTAGAAATGGAAGACATCATTGACTACAAAGTCCCAATGGGATGGTTAGGACAACTGGTTCATCCTTTTTTGGTAAAACCTAAATTGGAAGAAATTTTTGCCCACAGACAAAAAACATTAATCAAATTATTTGGAGCATATTAATGAAAACAGCGATTTCCTTATTTTGGTTTAGAAGAGATTTGAGATTACATGACAATCATGGATTGTATGAAGCCTTGAAAGCAAACACATCTGTACTTCCTATTTTCATTTTTGATACAGCTATTCTAGATGCTTTACCAAAAGATGATGCAAGAGTAGAATTTATTCATCAACAACTTACAGAGATACAGAAAAGCCTAAAGGCCTATGGTAGTAGCGTATCAATATACCATGGGAAGCCAGAAACTATATTTGATCAACTTACAGATGAATATGAAGTGAATACCGTGTATTGTAATCGGGATTATGAGCCATATGCACTTGAAAGAGATCAACATATTTCTGATTTGTTAGCTTCAAAATCCATAGAATTTAAAACGTTCAAAGATCAGGTGATTTTTGAACAAAATGAAATTACAAAAGAGGATGGGTTACCCTATAAAGTCTATACCCCATTTTCTAAAAAATGGTTAGCTGCTTTCACTACCGATCATTGTAGCACATTTGACTCAAAAGCGCTTTTGGACCATACTTATCAATCTGACTCTTATTCTTGGATTGATCTAGAATCTTTGGGGTTTCAACCAAATGCTGTTAAAATAAGCCCATACAACGTAGAAAGTGCTATCATAGAAAATTATGAAGCGACACGAAATTTCCCTGCGGTAAATGGAACTTCAAAATTAGGACCTCATTTGCGATTTGGCACTGTGAGTGTTCGAGAAATAGTTTCCAAAGCCATTCAACACGCTAACAATACGTTTTTAAAAGAATTGATTTGGCGTGAGTTTTTTATGCAAATTTTATGGCATTTCCCTCATACAGTCACCCAAAGTTTTAAACCTCAATATGACGGCATCAAATGGCGTAATGATTCTGAAGACTATAAAAAATGGTGCAATGGGACAACGGGCTATCCGCTAGTTGATGCAGGTATGCGCGAGTTAAACCAAACAGGATTTATGCACAATCGTGTCCGGATGCTTGTTGGTAGCTTTTTATGTAAACATTTGTTGATTGATTGGCGTTGGGGAGAAGCTTATTTTGCGGAAAAGCTACATGATTTTGAATTGTCTAGTAATGTCAGTAATTGGCAATGGGTCGCCGGCTGTGGTGTTGATGCTGCCCCGTATTTTAGGATTTTTAATCCCACAACTCAAGTGACAAATTTTGATAAAGAACACCTCTATATCAAAAAATGGGTGCCAGAATATCAGGAGCTAACATACCCTACTCCTATGGTTGATCATAAATTTGCTAGAGAGCGTTGTTTAATGACCTATAAAGCAGCCTTAGGAAAAAGTTAGAGCTTTTTCACATATTGAGTTATAATCACAATGTGCTTACCGTCTACTTTGCCTTCAATATAGGTTTCATTTTCGTGGTCTAAAGAAATACGGCGAACTGCAGTGCCTTGTTTGGCAACCATACTTGTGCCTTTGACTTTCAAATCTTTAATAAGAACAACACTATCACCAGCTTCTAGAATGACGCCGTTGACATCTCTGTGAACTACTTTAGTAGCTTCCTCCACGCCGTCTCCAAGGGCTTTTGCCCACTCCAATGGTGCTTCGTCCAAATACATCATATCTAATAAGTCTTGAGACCAACCAGCTTCTGTAACACGATTAAGCATACGCCATGCAATAATTTGAACAGGAAGAAACTCACTCCACATACTGTCATTAAGGCAGCGCCAATGGTTTGGATTAATGAGATTAGAGTCTTCTATTTGGGATACACATGTTTGGCAGGCATAGACACTATCAGTAAGGTTTTTTTTATTGGAAGGCTGAACCGTGTAAATATTTAAGTTTTCAGTGGTTTTACAAAGCTCGCAACTGTGTTGACTACGGTCTTGAAGATCTTTTTCTAAATTCATAGGATATATTAATCATTACTTTGAAACGCTACTGTTTTTGGCGGGCTGAGTTTAAGAGTCTATTCGTTCAATCTTAGCACCGATTGCACGCAAACGATCATCTATATTTTCATAACCTCTGTCTATTTGTTCGATATTATGAATTGTAGAAGTTCCTTTTGCAGACAGTGCTGCAATTAATAAAGAAACACCTGCTCTAATATCTGGAGAGGTCATGGTGGTTGCTTTTAAACTGGATTTAAAATCGTGTCCAATTACAGACGCACGATGCGGGTCACAAAGAATAATTTTCGCACCCATATCAATTAATTTATCGACAAAGAACAAACGGCTTTCAAACATTTTTTGATGAATAAGAACACTCCCTCTAGCCTGTGTTGAAACAACTAAAATAATGCTTAGTAAATCAGGTGTAAACCCTGGCCATGGTGCATCAGAAATGGTTAAAATTGAACCGTCAATATAGTTTTGAATTTCATAACCATCCGTATGAGCAGGGATAAAAATATCTTCTCCTTTTCTTTCAATGGTAATTCCCAGCTTACGAAACACATTTGGAATCACTCCCAAATCGTCCCAACTTACATTTTTGATCGTTAGTTCGCTTTTGGTCATCGCAGCGAGTCCGATCCAACTCCCAATCTCAATCATGTCTGGTAGCATGGTATGCTCCGTTCCGCCAAGAGTTTTAACCCCTTCTATGGTTAACATATTTGATCCAATTCCGGAAATTTTTGCTCCCATTCTGTTGAGCATTTTACAGAGTTGCTGTAAATACGGCTCACATGCGGCATTGTATATCGTTGTTGTTCCGGTTGCTAAAACGGCTGCCATAACAATATTGGCTGTTCCTGTTACAGATGCTTCATCAAGTAACATATAGGTCCCTTTGAGCACTTTGGCCTCTACGCCATAGAAATGATCTTCACGGTTGTATCTAAAATTGGCACCAAGTTTAATAAATCCTTCAAAATGAGTGTCTAAACGTCTTCGTCCAATTTTATCTCCTCCTGGTTTTGGAATATAACCTTTTCCAAAACGCGCCAAAAGTGGTCCAACAATCATAATTGATCCTCGAAGTCCACGACCATCAATTTTAAAAGCTTCGGTTTCTAAATAGTCTAGATTAATTTCATCAGCCTGAAAGGTATAGGTGCCCTTTGCTAGTTTTTCTATTTTAACCCCAAGTTTACCTAATAAAACAATTAGCTTATTGACATCAATAATATCTGGAATATTGTGAATTGTAATTTTATCTGGCGATAATATAACTGCACACAAAATTTGAAGGGCTTCATTTTTTGCACCCTGAGGCTGTATCGCTCCTTTTAATTGGTGACCGCCTTCAATTTTAAAAGTTTTCAATAGTAATAATTTAAATTAGTAGTTAGAGATTTTAATTCCTAAACTATTAGTAACGTTTTCGGTTTCTTTGGTGGTTGTTCTTTTTTGCGGGTTTTTTATGAGTCGCAAACTTGCGTTGTACTTTTAATAAACTTGAGACCTCGCTCAAGGCTTCAGTACTGTTACGCAAATCAATTTTACCATTTGATAATTCAAAAAGATGGCCAAAAATTACAACATCTTCTACAGTGTCTTTATTCCAATTTAGAAATGATTTTTTCATGTGATTGGCAATGGTATACTCCAACGCTTGTTTCATTTCTCCATCTTCCCAAGTGTTAGCCACATCAATCATTGTTTTGATGTTGTTTCCATAAAAACGATACTTTGGAAAGTTCTGTGGATACTTTAACGGCTCAGGACGAAGGCTTAACATTTCTTCTGTCGGTTTTTCAAAAGGAGAATCTGCGTCTAACTTTAAATCAGACATGATAAATAACTGATCCCAAAGTTTATGTTGAAAATCAGACACATCTCTTAAGTGAGGTTGCATATTACCCATTACGGAAATTATAGCTTTGGCCAAACGGTTTCGTTCTTCTTTTGATTCTTGAGCTACCGCATGGTTGATCATTTTTTGTAAATGTCTTCCGTATTCTGGGATAATTAAGTGTTCCCGTTCTGTATTATATTCTAGTTGATCTGTTAACGCTGTCATGTAGGCGATCTTTGGTTTAAAAAATTAAGTGGTTGCAAAATACAAAAAAATAGTGT
>JABAYZ010000088.1 GCA_018608735.1 Flavobacteriaceae bacterium
TTAGACAACACTTTTGTACATAATATGCGTACAGAAGCCATTAAACGCTTTGAAATTGAAGGCTTTCCTGCCAAAAAAGATGAGGCATGGAAATACACGTCTTTAGGAAAAGTCTTGAAACAAGATTTTAGTGTATTTTCAAAAACAGAATCTGTACTTGAATATAAAGATGTTCAACCCTATTTTATAAATGATATTGACAGTTATAAAATTGTGTTTGTCGATGGAAAATATGCTTCTCATCTGTCGGAAACCACACATGAAGGTATTGATATTTGTTTAATGTCAGCGGCATTAACCAAGCCCAAATATCGTGTAGTCATTGAAAATTATTTCAATAAAATCGTTGAAAAAAATGGCTTAACATCATTGAATACAGCGTTTTCAAATGAGGGTGCTTACATTCATATCACCAAAAATAAATTGGTTGAAAAACCAATTCAAATCATCCATTTTTCTACAGGCAATGAAGCTGCGCTTTTGCTACAACCAAGAAACTTAATTGTGGTTGACGAAAATGCACATGTTCAGATTATTGAACGTCACCAAAGTCTCTCAGATAATCCAACCTTAACCAATTGTGTCACCGAAATTTTTGCAGCCAAACGAGGGATTGTCGATTATTATAAAGTTCAAAATGATAAAGAAAATGCATCACTAATTGATAGCACTTTTATAGATCAAGAAAGAGAAAGTCACGTCTCAGTTCATACCTTTAGTTTTGGCGGAAAATTGACCCGAAATAATTTGAACTTTTATCAGAATGGCGAATACATTGACTCCACTCTGAATGGTGTAACCATTATTGGAAACAAGCAACACGTGGATCACAACACATTGGTACATCACATTGAACCCAATTGCGAAAGTCATCAAGATTATAAAGGAATTTTTAGCGATAGCTCTATTGGTGTATTTAATGGAAAAGTTCTTGTTAATAAAGAAGCTCAAAAAACAAATGCATTTCAATCCAACAACAACCTGCTTGTCAATGACAAAGCAAGTATCAATACAAAACCTCAGTTAGAGATTTTTGCTGATGATGTGAAATGTTCACACGGTTGTACGATCGGACAGTTAGATGAAAATGCGCTGTTTTATTTACGTGCACGTGGAATTCCTGAAAAAGAAGCCAAAGCACTTCTAATGTATGCTTTTGCAAATAACGTACTGGAAAGCGTTAAAATTCCACAACTTAAAAATAGAATTAATAAATTAATTGCCCTCAAATTAGGGGTTAATATTGGATTTGATTTATGATGGAAGGCCAAGTATTAAATAATGCATTCGATGTTGAAAGGATTCGAAAAGATTTTCCAATCCTTTCAAGAACGGTTAATGGCAAACCGCTAATTTATCTTGATAATGCAGCAACTTCACAAACGCCTCAACAAGTTATTGATGTTATTGTAGACTATTATTCAAATTACAATGCAAATATTCATAGAGGTGTTCACACCTTAAGTCAGGAAGCTACAGATAAATATGAAGGCGCACGCCAAACGATTCAAAAGCATTTTAATGCAGCACATGCTCATGAAATTATTTTTACGTCAGGCACAACCCATAGTATAAATCTGGTAGCCAATGGATTTGCAAGTTTACTCACTAAGGACGATACAATTCTTGTGTCGGCACTAGAACACCACAGTAATATTGTGCCTTGGCAAATGCTTTGCGAAAAAACAAAAGCAACACTAAAAGTGATCCCAATGACTTCTGAAGGTGCCTTAGATATGGCCGCCTATGACGAGTTATTACTTTTAGCCCCAAAATTAGTTTTTGTCAATCATATCTCAAATGCCCTAGGAACCATCAACCCTATTGAGGAGATGATTCAAAAAGCGCATCAGGTTGGTGCGGCGATACTAGTGGATGGTGCTCAAGCTTGCCCTCATATTAAGCCTGATGTTCAGGCCTTAGATGTTGATTTTTATGTCACCTCGGGTCACAAAATGTGCGGCCCTACAGGAGTAGGAATGTTATATGCAAAAGAATCATGGTTACATAAACTACCCCCATATCAAGGCGGGGGAGAAATGATTGATGAGGTCACCTTTGAAAAAAGTACCTATGCAGGTCTGCCTCATAAGTTTGAAGCTGGAACGCCAAACATTTGTGGAGGCATTGCTTTTGGTGCCGCGATTGACTATATGAATTCGATTGGTTTTGAAGCAATTGCCGCTTATGAGCATGAACTTTTGGAGTATGCTACCGATAAAATGAATGCCATTGATGGAATGCTTATTTATGGTCCAAAAACAGATAAAACTTCGGTGATTTCTTTTAATATAGAAGGCGTTCATGCTTATGACATTGGCACTATTGTCGATAAACTTGGGATTGCTATTCGTACAGGACAACACTGTGCTCAACCTATAATGGATTACTTTAAAGTTTCAGGAACTGCGAGAGCTTCCTTTTCTTTTTACAATACCAAAAAAGAAATAGATACCTTGGTAGAAGGGCTTGAAAAAGCAGCGATGATGTTGCGTTAGTTTACACAATTAGTGCATTTAAAAAAATAAATAGTACTACATTTTACTAAAAAAACATTTTTACACATGAAACTACTTGCCACATATTTTACATGGATTGTTTTAGTTGCTAGCTGTAATTCAAAAAAAATCGTGGCGTCCAAAAATACGGATACTAACTCGAAGCAACAGCAAACAACACTAACCTATAATGCATTTACCCGCGGTTTTTTTCAAGAACTAATTATCACTAAAAATAATTTCACTGTATATAAAGACTTTGAAAAGCTAAATCCCATTTCGAAAGATTTAGACCTCAAAAAATGGAGAAACTGTTTGGAGTTATTAGATCAAATTAACCTCAAGGATTTGCCAAATCTAAAATCGCCTACCAATCGCAGGCAGTTTGATGGCGCCGCTTTTGCACAATTGACCGTGATTCAAAATGGAGATACAATTCAATCCAGTCGTTTTGACCATAAGTCCCCTCCTGCTGAGATAAAACCTTTAGTAGAATATATATTATCTATACAAGAAAATTAAAATTCCAATTTAAGAATTGTATTTTTGCAGTATGAAAATTGAAACGATACAAGCGGATTTAATAGATGAGTTTTCCATGTTTGACGATTGGATGGAACGTTATGAGTATATGATCGAATTGGGAAAATCACTACCCCTGATTGATTCAGCGTTTAAAACTGAGGATACGATCATCAAAGGGTGTCAGAGTAAAGTATGGCTTCACGCAGCTCTAGAAAACGAAAAAATAGTATTTTCTGCCGACAGTGATGCGATTATTACAAAAGGAATTGTGGCCATTCTGATTCGGGTATTTTCAAACCAGAGCCCTGAGACAATATTAAAAACCAATACGGATTTCATTGACGAAATTGGTCTAAAAGAACACTTGTCACCTACCCGAGCCAACGGATTGGTGAGCATGATAAAAAAAATAAAAATGTATGCACTTGCATACCAAACACAAATAGGATTATGAGTACCGAAGAAATTGACGTAAACGCTTTAGGAGAAAAAATAGTTCGTGTAATAAAAACTATATTTGATCCGGAAATCCCTGTGGATATTTATGAATTAGGATTAATTTATGATGTGTTCGTAAATGAAGATTATGAGGTCAAAATTCTAATGACTTTAACAACGCCAAACTGTCCAGTAGCAGAGACGCTACCTTTGGAAGTAGAAGAAAAAGTGAAATCCATCGACGCCGTTAAAGATGCTGAAGTTGAAATCACTTTTGATCCACCATGGACGCAGGATTTGATGAGTGAAGAAGCTAAACTAGAACTTGGATTGTTGTAATAATGAAAACTGGTGAAATTGTAAATCGCGTTGCAAACAGTGTCTTAGTCACTGTTGATTTGGAAGACTATTACCCTCAAGGCCCTCGAGTTTTATTTGATATTAAAGACTGGCTATACGAAGGCTTAGTCCTTCGTGAAAAAGAATTTAGAACCTTTGTAAAGACACATGATTGGTCCATCTACAAAAACCAATACATTGCATTACATTGCACCTCCGATGCTATCATTCCTGGCTGGGCGTACATGCTTGTTAGGCTTCAACTTTCAAACATTGCCAAACACGTTGTAATTGGCGACTTAGAGGCTTTAGAAACCTCTTTATACCAAACCATCATTACTGATTTGGATGTTAATTTTTGTGAAAATAAGCCTGTAATTATCAAAGGCTGTTCTAACAAACCTGTACCTGAAAATGCCTATCTTTTTTTGATTGATAAATTGCAGCCAATCGCAAAATCAATTCTATATGGCGAAGCCTGTTCTTCTGTACCTTTGTATAAAAAATAAATAAAGGATTCTTTTCTTTTAGATTTATCGATTTAGTTCAATTTTATATATTTGCACTTAATTTAAACCCCAAAACCTACAATCACATGAAAAAATTTATTTTAATTTTAGCTTTAATTTCTCAATTTCACAACCTCTCTGCTCAAGATTCTACAGAAGAACTTAGCGACACAGCTGTTTGGACCAAAGGAGGTACGTTTACTTTTTTATTAAATCAATCTACCTTTGAAAACTGGGTTGCTGGAGGGGTAAGTAGCGTTTCGGGAGCCGTTGGTGTCAATTATGATTTTAATTATATAAAAAAGGACTGGTCTTGGGATAATAAAATCATAGCTGCTTTTGGAATTACAAAAATTAAAGATCAAGACATTCAAAAATCCGATGACCGTCTAGAATGGAATTCTGTATTGGGAAAAAAAGCAAAAGGCTATTGGTTTTACTCCGCATTCCTTAATTTCAAAACACAATTTACAGATGACTTGGATAGCGACACCAAAGGCCCCACTCAATTTTTATCTCCTGCATACTTACAACTTGGTCCAGGAATATTGTGGAAAAAAAGCGATAATCTAAAAGTGAATATCGCCCCTGCAACTACCAAATTAATTGTTGTAGACAAAAATCTCACCCTACCTGACGCTGCATATTTTGGCGTGGATGAAGGAAAAAGCACTCGTTTTGAGTTTGGTGCTTCGGTAGGTGCATATTACAAATTTGATTTGATGAAAAATATCTCAATGGAAAATATTTTAAACCTCTATTCCAATTATCTTGAAGACCCCCAAAATGTAGATCTTGATTACACTATGAATTTAGTCATGAATATTAACACATACATTTCAACTACGTTGGCCTATCAAACCATCTATGATGACAATGCTTTTGAAGGCTTACAAACGCGACAAGTGTTTGGACTGGGACTGAATTATAATTTCTAAAAACTCTGCATAAAAAATCCCGCATTAGCGGGATTTTTTATTACTCTATACTATCTTCATAATCGGGATACAAAAAACTATTGTACGGAAAACGTTTGACATGAATTTCGCGAACGGTCTGGTATACACGTTTTTTAAAGTCTTCTAAATTCTCTTTGTTAAGTGCAGAAATAAACAGTGAATTTTCACCAATCTTGGACATCCAAGTGGACTTCCATTCGTCTATAGAATAGTGTGCCGCAGTACGAACCGCAATCAAATCGGTGTCGTCAAAAGGCTCAGCTTTATAGGCATCAATTTTATTAAACACCATGAGTGTTGGGGTGTCCAATGCATTAATTTCTCCTAATATGAGGTTTACGGATGCTATATGTTCTTCAAAATTAGGGTGAGAAATATCCACCACATGGAGTAGTAAGTCCGACTCCCTGACCTCATCCAAGGTGCTTTTAAAAGAATCTACCAGTTGTGTTGGTAACTTTCTAATAAACCCTACGGTATCGCTCATCAAAAAAGGTAAGTTTTTAACGACCACTTTTCGAACAGTGGTGTCTAAAGTTGCAAATAGCTTGTTTTCAGCAAACACATCCGATTTACTAATCACGTTCATTAAAGTTGATTTACCAACATTGGTATACCCCACAAGGGCAACTCGAACCATAGCACCACGATTTCCGCGTTGCACCGACATTTGCTTGTCAATTTTTTTAATCTTAGCCTTTAAAAGTGCTATTTTTTCTCTTACGATACGCCGATCTGTTTCAATTTCAGTTTCCCCTGGCCCACGCATTCCAATACCTCCTTTTTGTCTTTCGAGGTGCGTCCACATTCCTTTTAATCGGGGTAATAAATATTCACACTGTGCCAATTCTACTTGAGTACGGGCATAACTTGTTTGTGCGCGTTGAGCAAAAATATCGAGAATAAGGTTGGTGCGATCTAAAACTTTACAATTTAATATTTTACTAATATTGCGTTCTTGTGCAGAAGACAATTCGTCATCAAAAATGGCAGTACCTACTTTATGTTCCTCAATATACAGACGTAATTCTTCCATTTTCCCAGTACCAATAAAGGTTTTAGGGTTAGGCTTTTCCATTTTTTGGGTGAAGCGCCGTAAGACCTCTCCACCTGCAGTGTAAGTAAGGAATTCAAGCTCTTCTAAGTATTCTTTAGATTTGGTCTCATCTTGAGATTTTGTAATCACCCCAATCAAAACGGCTTTTTCTAAACCAATATCTTTTTTCTCTATCATATAAATGTATTGGTCAAAGGTAAAAATTAATAGCTAGATTGAATCATTCAAAATTTAAATATTTACTTAAGTTAGGTTGTTAAAGCAGTGCTTTTAATCGAACTAAAGTGCTTTTAATCTATTATATAGTGGTTGGTTCAATTTAAAATAGATAAAAAATTAACTTCGCTCATATACCAATTTAAACCTTTAACAAACCATTCTCAACAAAAGACTTGTTTTTACATAAATGGATTGAAAACAACGCATTGAGGTAGTTCCTTTAGAGGACTCCTAATGTTAGTTCTGTTGTGCTCACATCTAACAGCAATACCAAAAAATAATGAAACGATTACTTCTAATTTTATTTATACTACTGTTTGCACTTCAGGCGAATGCGCAGCAAGACCCTCAATACACACAGTATATGTATACGATGAATACGATCAATCCTGCCTATGCAGGGTCTACTGAAAGTTTGTCTATCGGTGCCTTATTTCGTAGCCAATGGGTTGGGCTTGATGGTGGTCCAGAAACCTTTACCTTTAATGTCCATGCTCCGGTTGGGGAAAGGGTTGGTTTAGGACTATCCGTAATCGCCGATCAAATTGGTCCTGTAAAAGAAACCAACACCTATGTCGATTTCTCTTACACAATTCCTGTGGGGGCGGTTAGCCAATTTGCATTTGGAATTAAAGGCGGTTTTACGTCTCATGACATCGGTATTGGCGAAAGTCAAATTACGGTAATGGATTCAGGTGACCCGTTCTTTTCCAGTGCAATAAACGAAACAACACCCAACATAGGTGCTGGAATTTATTTTTATAACCCTCAAAAATACTACGTTTCCGTATCAATTCCCAATATTTTGAATGGTGTACATTTAGATGCCAATGGCACAAAAATTGGGTCAGAAAGAGAACACTTTTTTGCAGCTGCAGGCTATGTTTTTGACCTTTCAGAAAATTTTAAGCTGAAACCACATACACTCGTTAAATATGCCGTTGATGCCCCTATTAGTTATGATATAAATGCAAATCTGTTTATGTACGATATGGTTGAGCTAGGGATAGGATATCGACTTGACGATTCTTTTAGTGGTATGATTAATTTTAAAGTTTTTGACAATTTGAGAATTGGATATGCTTACGATGCTATTCGTTCTGATCTAGATATTGTAACCAATTCATCTCATGAAGTCTTTATTAATTTTGACATTAGTTTGTCTAGCAAAATTTCTCGATCTCCTCGTTATTTCTAATCTAAGATAAGACTTACAGTTATGAAACATATTATATCTATATTAAGCGTCACTTTACTTTTCAGCTTTGGTTTAACAGCTCAAAATAGGGCTACTAAAACCGCAGATAAACATTTTAATAAATTTGAATTTGTAGAAGCTTCTGAAGCCTATTTAAAATTGGTCGAAGACGGAAAAGGAAATGGTTACATCTACAGTCAACTGGCCGAAAGCTATTTTAATGTTTTCAATACTGTAGAAGCTGAAAAATGGTATGCCAAGGCATTAGAGTCATCTTCTGAACCCGAAATGATTTACAATTACGCTCAAATGCTGAAAGCAAATAGAAACTACGAGGCGTCTAGTGTTCAGTTTAGGAAATTTGCGGAACTGAGTCCAGCCGATAACAGAGCGATTGCCTTTACTGCAAACCCTGATTATTTGAATAAAATTCTAAAAAAAGGGAATAGGTTTACTATTGAGAATTCGCCTACCAATTCCAATTTTTCAGATTTTGGAGGCACTTTGCAAGATGGAAAATTATACATCACCTCAGCCAGAACTAGTACTCGAAAAACGTATGGATGGAATGAAGAGCCGTTTTTAGATATCTATACAGCAACTGCAAATAGTGATGGTACATTTCAAACGCCTACTAGAGTTGAAAACACTATAAATACAAAATATCACGAAGGTACGGTAAGCTTTTCACCAGATGGAAATACCATGTATTTTTCTCGTGAAAGTTATTATGAAAAAGTATATGAAAAAGATCCTAACACAAATTACAAAATCAGTATTCTAAATCTTTACAAGAGCACCAAACAAGATAACAAATGGTCGGCAGCAGAAAGTTTAACTTTAAATGGAGAGGACTATTCAGTCAAAAATCCATCTGTAAGTACCGACGGAACGGTTTTATATTTTGCTTCGGACAAAACGGGTGGCTACGGAAATTTTGATATTTATAGTGCTCCAATTAACGCCGATGGCACTGTGGGTGAAGCCACCAATATGGGGCAAAAAATAAATACTGAAGCACAAGAAATGTTTCCTTATATCAGCACCTCTAATACGCTCTATTTTTCATCCGATGGCCATTTAGGCCTAGGAGGATTGGACGTGTTTTTTACTAAAATAAAAGAGGGCAAATCTGGACCTGTACGAAATATTGGAATCCCCGTGAATAGCAACGCCGATGATTTTGCGTTTCACATTAATGAAGAAACTTTGAAAGGGTTTGTGTCCTCTAATAGAGAAGGCGGAAAAGGGAGCGATGACATTTACACGTTAAACGCACTTCAGTCTATCTGTGATGTCACATTGACTGTAACTGTAAAAGACAGCAAAACGGGATTGATTATTAACGGAGCTACAGTGAGTATTCAAAATACTGATGGCGGTATTTCTAAAAATAAAATATCCGACGCTGAAGGGGTTGTTAACTACAGCATCAATTGTGATACTGACATTTTACTCGCGGGATCTAAAATAGCTTACGAAAGTGGTTATGCCTCAGTACTAGGAACAAGTGAAGCAGAAGTTGTTGCTGAACTTTTACTAACGCCATTAAGCGCACTTATTGTTGGAAATAGAGTGATGCTGAATCCGATCTACTTTGATTTTGACAAGTGGAATATTACGACTCAGGCGGCTTATGAACTGGACAAACTCGTACAATTAATGAAAATCTACGATACGATGATAATCAGTGCCGAATCGCATACCGATTTTCGTGGTACAAATTCTTATAACCTATTGTTATCTAAAAGACGTGCAAAATCTACAGCTCAATATGTGATTTCCAAAGGCATTGATGCCAGTCGAATCACTGGAACAGGAAAAGGAGAAACCGCTCCTAATATCAATTGTGGTGGAAATTGTACGGAAGCCGAACACCAGTTAAATAGACGTTCAGAATTTATTATTGTAGAAGGAAACCCAAATGACGAGTAAATACTAAGATCCTTTTGATTATTAAAACGCCTCGTATTTCGAGGCGTTTTAAATTTTATAAAGCTTGTAACATCAACAGCGATAATCCTATTATTGCTACAGGAAGTACGATGAGAATAAACGTGGCATAGCCCAAGTCTTTTTTGTTAGATAGTTTGGCATTTAATACACGGCGTTTGCGTCCGCTATAATTCACCCAGTTTTTAAAGTGAATAAACACGGCTGTCAACACAAAGAGCATCCATGTATTGGAACTGGACATGACCACGACCTTCATTTGTTCTAAAAACTTAATAAAGAATACCCCGCCTAGAAACAACAGCGCGATTTGAAGTACAGAAGTATAAAACAATGCTATGCTGTTAGCCTTTTGTTTGTAACGGCCTTTAAAACGGTTAAAAACGGTCAGATAAAGTTGATTGAAAAAATTCATAGATGCCAATATAGCAAAAAACCTGTGATCAGATCACAGGTTTTTTAGATTTATAGATGTAATTTAGTACTAGTTTTGAACCAATACTTTAACATTATCAATTTCATAGGTTCCTGTATTGC
>JABAYZ010000002.1 GCA_018608735.1 Flavobacteriaceae bacterium
GCCTTAATCTATGTGTGATTATCATTCATAATTGTTATTTTTAACCAAAATTAAATTCAAAATGGCAAAGAATACGATCCTAGATAAAAATGCACTTACATTCTTAGAAGATTATCTCAACAATGCAGCTCCAACAGGCTACGAATGGGACGGTCAAAAACTATGGATGGACTATTTAAAACCTTATGTAGATACTTTCATTACGGATACCTACGGAACAGCGGTAGGCGTTATAAATCCAGATGCAACATTTAAGGTGGTGATTGAAGGTCATGCCGATGAAATTTCATGGTATGTCAACTATATTTCTGATGACGGACTTATTTATGTCATCCGAAATGGAGGAAGTGACCATCAGATAGCTCCTAGTAAAATTGTCAATATTCATACCAAAAAAGGGATTGTTAAAGGTGTTTTTGGTTG
The DNA here is from genome assembly GCA_018608735.1 of Flavobacteriaceae bacterium. GTDB lineage: Bacteria > Bacteroidota > Bacteroidia > Flavobacteriales > Flavobacteriaceae > Hel1-33-131. Next base: position 424 of record JABAYZ010000002.1, read on the forward strand.
GCCGGCAATTCATACGCGTAGCGCAGCAAAAGAACAAGCGCCAAAACTTGATAATATTTTTATTGATATTGGCTGTAAAACCAAAGAAGCCGTTGATAAATTAGGCGTTCATGTAGGCTGTGTTATCACCTATCCAGACACCTTCCACGTTCTAAATAAAGATCATTTTGTATGCCGTGCATTGGACAACCGAATGGGTGGTTTTATGATTGCTCAAGTCGCACGTTTATTACATGAAAATAAAAAAACACTTCCTTTTGGTTTATACATTACAAACTCCGTTCAAGAAGAAATTGGTTTACGCGGTGCTGAAATGATCACACATACCATTCAACCCAATGTGGCTATTGTTACGGATGTGACCCATGATACCACCACGCCAATGATTGAAAAAAAGACCCAAGGCCATTGTGAAATGGGCAAAGGTCCTGTGATCGCTTATGCGCCAGCAGTACAACAAAAATTACGGGATTTAATTACTGAAACCGCCGAAACCCATAAAATCCCCTTTCAACGTGCTGCACTATCCAGAGCAACGGGTACAGATACTGATGCCTTTGCGTATAGTAATGGTGGCGTGGCTTCAGCGTTGATTTCATTACCATTACGATATATGCATACCACTGTAGAAATGGTGCACCGTGATGATGTTGAAAATGTCATTAAAATGATTTATGAAACCTTATTAAACATTAAAGACGGCGAAACATTTTCGTACTTTGACTAATTAGTAGTGGACGAATTTTTAGACATTTGGAGTGCTGATGGACAACCAACAGGACAAACGAGCTTGAAAGGTGAAGCCCACCGTAACGGGTGGTTCCATCCAACGGTACATGTGTGGTTTTATACGCCTGCTCCTGCGCTATTACTTCAAAAACGAAGTCTCACAAAAGAAACCTATCCAGGGTTTTGGGACGTATCTGTAGCTGGTCATGTCACTGCTGGAGAATCGATCCTAGAGGGCGCTTTACGAGAAGTCAAAGAAGAAATTGGATTGGATATACAAGAAGCTGACTTAACACCTCTAGACATCCGGAAAAACACCAATCGGTTCGATAATGGCATTATAGACTGCGAATTTCAACATGTGTTTTTAGTGAAATTGGAAACTCCTGTTTCTCAACTCCGCATTCAAGAAACGGAGGTGGATGCCGTGCAATTGTTTTCTTTTGATGAACTCCAAATCTGCATGCTACAAAAACACCCCACTTATGATATTGTCCCTGCCGATATGCGCTATTACCAATTTGTGATGGATGCGGTGTTAAAAATCCTATAATTAACTGTAGTTTTGCCGAATGCAAAATCAACCCACTCTTAAAATTGAGTTTATAGCCATCATGGCGCTACTAATGTCTTTAGTCGCCTTGTCTATTGATGGCATCCTTCCTGCTCTCGCTGTAATTGGTACAGACTTAGGGGTCACTAATACTCAAGACCATCAGTTATTGATTACCATGATTTTTCTTGGATTGGGATTTGGGCAACTGATTTTTGGCCCATTATCTGATAGTTATGGCAGAAAACCGATTATTTATGTAGGGTTTCTAGTTTTTGCAGTGGCGAGTATTATCTGTGTAAACACAAACAGCTACGAGATATTAATCGCTGGACGTATTCTGCAAGGTATTGGATTGGCATCGCCACGCACTTTAAGTATTGCCATGATTCGCGATTCGTATGAAGGCGATTATATGGCCAAAGTCATGTCGTTTATTGTCATGATATTTATTCTCATCCCTATCATCGCGCCTACTTTAGGGCAGTTTTTAATGTTCGCTTACAATTGGCAAGCCATTTTTAATGTGCAGTTAGGCCTCGGCATTTTAGTCATTTTTTGGTTTTGGAAACGGCAACCTGAAACGTTAGCAGTTTCGAATCGGATTCCTTTTAGAAGTGCAACCTTAATTTCTGGGTTTATAGAATTTTTTAAGCACCAACAAGCGTTGGCTTTCACCTTAATTTCTGGGTTTATTACCGGATCCTTTATGGTGTATTTGAGCACCACTCAATACATTTTTGAAGTACAATACAACTTAGGAGACGACTTCCCATTAATTTTTGCCAGTTTGGCGGTGGGTGTTGGATTTGCGACCTACCTCAACGGCGTATATGTAGTCCGTATCGGCATGAAACGCATTGCCTTGGTTTCCTTAGCTGCTTATATGCTGAGTTCCCTTTTATATGTGGTATTATTTTATAATCAAGTAAATCCACCTTTATGGGTACTACTCACATTTTTTGCCTTACAATTTACTTCAGTTGGATTTTTGTTTGGAAACCTTAGAGCCTTGGCAATGCAACCCATCGGACATATTGCCGGCGTGGGTGCAGCCATCAATGGATTCATTTCTACAGTAATGGGTGTTGGTATTGCAAGCGTTATAGGGGCTTATGTGAGCACCACCGTCTGGCCGTTGTTTTTAGGGTTTACTATATGCGGCTTTGCATCTATGGTGATTTTCCTTCTCAACAAACCTATGGAACGTACAATTTAAAACGCTCCAGCATCCACATCTTTGATAAACTTAATCAAGCCTTCAAAATATATTTTTTGATCGTCAAATTGAGATAGATGACTGCCGTTAGGACACAATAAAAATCGTCCATTTTGAACTTCTTCAGCGATGAATTTCATTTGTGCGGGATCCATGGTGTCATGCGTGGCACCAATACTCAAAGTCGGTACTGTGATTTTGTGTAAATCAGCCTTCACATCCCAATATTTTAAGTTCGCATCCCCTTTAATCCCAAATTCACTAGGCCCTTGCATGGTCACATAAACATCATGGTTTATGTGCTTAAAACTTCTGTTTAGAGGTTCTGGCCATTCCGAGACAGGCAAACGAAGGATATGTTCGGTATAGTAATTATTGATCACTAACTCCATATAACGTTCGTTTGAGTAATCTTCTTTTTCTTCAAAAGACATGATTTCTTTCAATACCTCTGGGTCTAATTTAGGCGCTAAAACTTCATCCGAATATTTTTGGTAATCAGGGATTGAGGGAACCATATTAGAGATAATCAACCCTTTTAAATGCTGCTGATATTTCAAGGCATATTGCATGCCTAAAATTCCGCCCCAAGATTGCCCGTACAAATAGAAGTTATCATTTGTTAGCCCTAAAGCAATTCGCACTTGCTCCACTTCCTCCACAAAACGATCTAAATCCCATAAGGATAAATCCTTTGGCTGATCACTATAATACGAACCTAGTTGATCATAATAGTAGTATTCAATATTTTCATTTGGAAAATACCCATCAAAGCTTTCATAGATTTCATGCGTCAGTCCAGGTCCACCATGTAAGAGTAGAACTTTCATAGTTGGATGGTTACCAACCCGTTTGGTCCACACATTGAATTCGCCTTTTGGAGTAGATATTGGAATCATTTTAATGCCGCCTAAATACTGATCTTCTTTTTCAGAACTGTCTAAGTAGTTTGATGTTGAAGTAGAAATAGAGGTTTTAATTTCTGTTTTACAAGCCGATAATAGTAATCCAAAAAGAATGATATAGACTAAATTAGTTTTCATGAGATTGTATGTATTTAAAGTGAATTTTTCATGATAGTTTCCACAACTTCGGGATTTAATAAAGTACTAATATCTCCTAAATTAGATGTATCATTACTCGCAATTTTTCGAAGAATACGGCGCATTATTTTTCCAGAGCGTGTTTTTGGAAGACCAGTAGTAAACTGAATTTTATCGAGCTTCGCTATAGGACCTATTTGCTTACTAATGAGTTGATTGATTTCAGCTTTTAGAGTGTCATTTATATCGTCCGAATTTTTAAGCGTCACATACCCATATAAAGCGCTGCCCTTAATGTCATGCGGATATCCTACGATAGCCGATTCAGATACGTTTGGATGCTCGTTAATAGCATCTTCTATGGGTGCAGTCCCTAAGTTATGACCAGAGACAATAATCACATCATCCACACGCCCTGTAATGCGGTAGTGACCGTTTTCATCTCTAAGTGCACCATCACCTGTAAAGTATTTTTGATCATAGGCAGAAAAATAGGTTTCTTTATAACGTTGATGGTTTCCCCAAATCGTACGTGCCATTGAGGGCCAAGGAAATTTAACACACAAACGCCCTTCCACAGAATTACCTTCAATTTCCACACCTTTATCGTCCATTAAAGCAGGTTGAATTCCTACAAATGGCAAGGTTGCAAAGGCTGGCTTTCCTTCAAAACTATTCGGAATCGGAGAAATCATAATGCCGCCCGTTTCTGTCTGCCACCATGTATCCACAATCGGACATTTACGTTTTCCAATATGATCGTTATACCAGTGCCAAGCTTCTTCATTAATGGGTTCTCCAACAGTACCTAAAACTTTTAAAGACGATAAATCGTATGGACTCACGAGCTCTAAGCCTTGTTTTGCTAAAGCGCGAATGGCAGTGGGTGCCGTATAAAACTGGGTCACCTTGTGTTTTTCGACAATGGACCAAAACCGTCCGTAATCGGGATAACTAGGTACCCCTTCAAACATCACCGTTGTGGCGCCATTTAAAAGCGGTCCATATACAATATAACTGTGCCCCGTAATCCACCCAATATCAGCTGTACACCAATAAATGTCATTTGGTTCGTACTGAAAAATATTTTTAAACGTATAGGCCGTATAAACCATATAGCCTGCTGTGGTATGTACCATTCCTTTGGGCTGTCCTGTAGAGCCAGATGTATATAATATAAATAAGGGATCTTCAGCATCCATCACGGATGCTTCACATACTTCTGAAGCAGTATCTAAAAGTGGTTGTAGCCAAAAATCTCTGCCCGGAACCATCGGAATATCTGTGTATATTCGTTTTACAACAAGAACCGATTCTATTCCTATACAGTCCAATACTGCAGCATCCACAATCGATTTTAAATCAATCGTCTTTGCACCTCGATATCCACCATCACTGGTGATAAGTAGTTTACAATCACTATCGTTTATCCGTGAAGACAAAGCATTAGCTGAAAACCCAGCAAACACAACAGAATGGATCGCTCCAATTCGAGCACAAGCTAATACTGAAATGGCTAATTCCGGAATCATCGGTAAATAAATACAAACCCGATCACCTTTTTGAATGCCTTTAGTTTTCAATACATTTGCAAACTTATTAACGCGTTTGTGTAATTGCTTATAAGAAATCGCCTCTGATGGATCCTTAGGATTATTAGGTTCAAATAAAATAGCCGTTTTATCTCCGTTATGTTCTAGATGACGGTCAATACAATTTTCAGTAATGTTAAGTTGAGCCCCCTCAAACCAACTGACTTTGGGAGTTGAAAAATCCCATTCTAAAACTTTACTCCAAGGGCGTTTCCATGTGAAATTATCTTTGGCAATTTCACCCCAAAACGCTTCTGGATTTTCAACTGAATTTTTATAACTATTTGTATAAACTTCGAAATTTTTAAGCTGATATGCAATCATTACTGTACAATTTGGAAGTAAATCTAAGAAATTTTAAGAAATAAAGCTCATCGATTTAATAATTTCAATGATTTCATGTTAAAATTATAAACTAACTTTGCATTCTAACCAATTTAACTTTTGCAATTAAACCGTCTCTATTTTATTGATGCTATTCGCGCGTTTGCAATTTTAATGATGCTGCAAGGGCACTTTATAGACACACTCTTAGCTATTGAATATAGAGACCCTAATAATATGGCGTACTCGATATGGCAGTATTTTAGAGGGATTACGGCTCCGGTATTTTTTACAATTTCAGGTTTAATTTTCACCTATTTATTAATCAAAGCTAAAGCAAAAGGTAAACTTAACTACCGGATGCGTAGAGGCGTTGTTAGAGGCTTAATGTTGATTGGAATTGGATATGCACTACGAATTCCTTTATTGAGATGGCTCACGGGATCTTTTGGTACTTATTTTTTAGTCATTGATGTATTACAAATAATTGGCGTTTCATTAATTTTGATTGTTGGCCTGTATATACTCAGTCAAAAAAAGACCTTATTATTTTCTATTCTAATGTTTTGTTTGGGAACGGTAATTTTTCTTTGCGAACCGCTATACAGATCTTACGAAGCAAAGGGGATTCCATTACTGTTTGCTAACTATCTTTCAAAATCACATGGATCTGTATTTAATTTAGCGCCTTGGTTTGGATATGTGGCTTATGGAGGCTTTATTGCAACTTTATTTTATAGGTATTTGATACGGCCGCGATTCAAAATTGTTATTGTCAGTAGTTTTTTTGTTGTGGGTATTGCGTTAGTTTATGGGGCTTCCAGCCTATTACATTGGCTTGCAGTCCAAACCGATTTTACACTCCTCTCCGAAGTAGCTAATTATAACTATTTATTTGTTCGCCTAGGAAATGTTTTAATTTTATTTGGACTATTCTACGCTTTAGAAGTCTACTTAAGACATCCTGTTGTTTTAAAAATTGGACAAAAAACTTTATCTATTTATGTGGTACATTTTATACTACTCTACGGGAGTTTTACAGGGTGGGGCATCAAAAGAATTATTGGTAAAAATTTAACACCAATGGATGCAATACTAGGTGCTTTTTGTTTTTTAATAGTCGTGAGTTTGATCTCAATTTATATTATCAAACCCAATACACAAGTGTATGGGTTTTTTAGACGACAAGCGTTTGAGCTAAAAACCTTTATAAAGTCTTTAAATAGTTAATAACATTGGTCTCTATTCGGGATTGAATATCAGATACCTCTGCTTTCACAAATGGCTCAGCCGTAATGTTTTCATATAATTCAATGTAGCGCTCGCTAACGGTAGTAATGTACTCATCACTCATTACTGGCACGGTTTGTCCGTCAAGTCCTTGAAAGTTATTACTTATTAGCCACTGTCGTACAAATTCTTTTGAGAGTTGTTTTTGGGGTTCAGTATTAGCTTGACGCTCCTCATAACCATCGGCGTAAAAATAGCGCGACGAATCTGGGGTGTGAATTTCATCGATCAAAACAATTTTTCCAGTGTTTGTTTTGCCAAATTCATATTTTGTATCCACTAAAATCAATCCTCTAGATGCAGCAATTTCTGATCCTCTTTGAAATAGTTTTCGAGTATAGTCTTCTAAAACCACGTAATCGGCTTCAGAAACGATACCACGTTTTATAATATCTTCTCTGGAAATATCTTCATCATGATCGCCCATTTCTGCCTTGGTTGCAGGAGTGATAATTGGCGTGGGGAAAGCGTCATTTTCTTTTATTCTTTCGGGCATGGATACGCCACAAAGTGATCGTTTTCCTAATTTATATTCACGAGCAGCATGACCTGACATATAGCCTCTAATGACCATTTCAACTTTAAAGGGTTCACAAGAGTGTCCAACGGCAACGTTGGGATCAGGATTAGCTATAAGCCAATTGGGAACAATATCTGCCGTTGCTGCCATCATCTTGGTGGCAATTTGGTTAAGGATTTGACCTTTGTAAGGAATACCTTTAGGCATCACTACATCAAACGCAGACAAACGATCCGTGGAAACCATCACCAAAAGGTCATTGTTAATGGTATAGACTTCTCTAACTTTTCCTTTATAAAAATTTGATTGTCCTGGAAATTTAAAATTTGTATCGGTAATGGTATGACTCATGTGTTGGTTTTAATCTCTGTTTTCAATATGTTTATAGGCTTCAATTACTTTTTTGACCAGTTTATGACGAATAACATCTTTATCATCTAAAAATATCATGCCTACGCCTTCTATATCTTTTAATATAAGAAGGGCTTCTTTAAGTCCAGAAATGGTGCGTCGTGGCAAATCTATTTGACCTGGATCACCTGTTAAAAGAAATTTAGCATCTTTCCCCATTCGTGTCAAAAACATTTTCATTTGGGCATGGGTCGTATTTTGCCCCTCATCCAAAATCACAAAAGCGTGATCTAAGGTACGCCCTCTCATAAATGCCAAAGGTGCAATTTGTATGATTCCTTTTTCTATATAACCTTCTAATTTTTCGTGGGGGATCATATCGCGTAAGGCATCATATAACGGCTGCATATAAGGATCTAATTTTTCTTTTAGATCTCCTGGTAAAAACCCTAAATTCTCCCCTGCTTCCACGGCAGGGCGCGTCAAAATAATACGTTTGACTTCTTTGTTTTTAAGGGCTCTAACCGCAAGAGCAACTCCAGTATAGGTTTTACCAGTTCCTGCGGGACCTATGGCAAAAACCATATCATTTTTATTAACACTATCTACCAACTTACGTTGATTTGCGGTTTGCGCTTTGATTAGACGACCATTGATGCCATGGACTATGACTTCTCCACTTTTTGAAGACGAATCGTAGTCGGCTTTAGAATCACTTGTAAGCACACGTTCAATCATATTTTCATCAAGTTTATTAAATTTCTGAAAATGATTCAATAGCATTTTCATGCGTTTATCAAACTCTGCTAGTAGTTTGTCATCTCCAAAAGCAGTAATTTTGGTTCCCCGAGCTACAATTTTCAACTTTGGGAAATACTGCTTTAAAAGTTCAATATTTTTATTTTGAGCACCAAAAAACTCTTTTGGTGTGATATCAATTAACTCAATTATTAGTTCATTCAAAGGCTTGTTAGATTTAGTCGATTCATAATTCTATTCGATACTATAAAAGTAGTTAGAATTTAGTGTAATTTTTAGGACTGTTAATAAAATTTTAAAACAAAAATTGTGTAGGTTTGTATATCTATAACGATCGAGTTTTGACGAACTTAATTTAAACCAAACTAGACACTGAGCCAATGGCCATCATCACTTTAACGACCGATTTTGGAACAAAAGATCATTTTACAGGAGCTGTGAAAGGGGCCTTGTTATCCGAAATTCCAGAAGCTAAAGTGGTAGATATCTCACATAATATTTCGCCATTTAGTATTTTAGAGGCTGGATATGTGATTCAAAGCAGTTATGAAAGTTTTCCTGTAGGTAGTATCCATATCATTGGAGTGGATTCTGAGTTAAGTCAAGAAAACAAACATATTGTTGTGCAACTGAATGACCATTACTTTATTTGTGCAAACAATGGTATTATGAGTATGATTTGCTCTGAAATTAATCCTCAAAAGATTGTAGAAATAAATATTCATGATAAGATTTCGACGAGCTTTCCAGTTTTGGATGTGTTTGTCAAAGTTGCTGCTCATATTGCTCGTGGGGGCACCTTAGAAGTTGTTGGAAAAATAATCACACAAATAAAACCAATAAAAAACATTACACCCATACTAAAAGATGATACTAGTCAATTGATTGGTAATGTAATTTATATAGACCGTTATGGCAACGTGATTACCAACATCAAAAAGCGTTTTTTTGAATCAATTCAGAAAGGCAGGCGTTTTGAAATTTCGGCTCGAAATCATAAGTTTAAACGGATTTATGACCACTATAGTGATATTGTTGATTTCAACATTACTCCAGAATTACGTAATGATGAAGGTCAAGGCTTGGTTGTTTTTAATTCCTCGGAGTACCTTGAAATTGCGGTATATCGAAGTAATCTAGCTACTGTAGGCAGTGCTTCTACTCTGTTGGGCTTGGATATGATGGATACTATTACTATTAATTTTTTCAAAGATTAAGACAGAAATAGTAATGTAAAAAACTTCAAAAAACTATCAACCTAATGTTAATAAGTTTCTTTTAATATTTAGCATCAAAAAGATATATTTGTAGGAGCCCTTTTATTAAATTTATAATTCACATC
>JABAYZ010000274.1 GCA_018608735.1 Flavobacteriaceae bacterium
TGTTTGGAGTCTCTCAATATCATTGTTTAAATCTGCCGAAAGCGAATTTAAAAATTCAGTATCTAACTTGATGCCTTCCAATTCCATGGACGCCAATACTTTGACCAATGGAATTTCAATTTCATTAAATAATTTCAAAGTATCCGCATCAGTCAATTCTTTTTTGAAATGACGTGCCAATTGATACGTAATGTCTGCATCTTCCACCGCATATTCGGTCAGTTTTTCAAGGGACACCTCACGCATTGAAAGCTGATTCTTTCCTTTTTTTCCAATAAGATCCGTAATGGAAATAGGGGTATAATTTAGATAGGTTTCTGCAAGAACGTCCATGTTATGACGCATATCGGCATTGATCAAATAATGCGCAATCATGGTATCAAACAACGGTCCTTTGACCTCTATATTATATTTGTGTAATACTTTTAAATCGTATTTTAAATTTTGACCAATTTTCTCAATGTGGGTCGCTTCAAAAAACGGTCGAAACAATTCGATCAATTTTTTGGCTTCCTCAAACGATTCTGGAAACGGAATGTAAAATCCTTTATGTGCTTCCCATGAAAAGGCGATTCCAACGAGTTCTGCGGTGAGAGAATTGAGTCCTGTGGTTTCGGTATCAAAACACACCGAAGTTTGGTTCATCAACTGCTTGATAAAGAGTTTTAACCCTAAATCTCCTGAAACACTTTGGTAAAAGTGCGGTACAGAAGTGGCGGTTTCTCTTCCATAGTTTTGTGTGGCAATAGGCGCTGAGGGTTCATCTCCACCAAACAATGAAAATTGTCCGGCCCCTGCTTCTGTCGCTGTGCTTGCTGCGGGTTTAGGCGTTGAAGCTGGCTCTGGCGTTGCCCCTTCAGGAGGTTGTGCAGCAAATGTTTTATTAAAATTATCGATCAACCGTCTGAATTCTAAATCTTGAAAAATGGCACTCACTTTTTCCGTATCGGGCGCAGAGAGTTCAAAACTTTTTGGATCAAATTCTACCGGAACGTCCAATAGAATGGTGGCTAATTTTTTAGACAACAATCCAAGCTCAGCATTGGCCTCAATTTTTTCTTTCATTTTCCCTTTCAGTTCATGGGTATTTGCCAATAAATTTTCCATGCTGCCATATTGTGCAAGCAGTTTTTTGGCTGTTTTATCGCCCACCCCAGGAAGTCCAGGGATATTATCAGAAGCATCGCCTTTCATCCCCAAAAAGTCAATCACTTGAAGCGGGTCTTCAATTTCAAATTTTGCTTTGATTTCTTCGACACCCCAAGTTTCATAGCCGCCCCCAAACATGGGACGGTACATAAAAATATTCTCACTGACCAGTTGTGCAAAATCTTTATCGGGGGTGACCATAAAGGTTTTATAGCCTTCTTTTTCGGCTTTTTTAGCAAGCGTTCCAATGATGTCATCCGCTTCAAAGCCTTCTTTGACAATTATAGGAATGTGCATAGCCTCTAAAATAGTGTAGATATAAGGTATAGCAACTTTAATTCCTTCGGGAGTTGCATCTCTATTGGCTTTATATTCTTTAAAAATTTCAACACGATCTTTACTACCGCCTTTGTCAAAACAAACTGCCAAATGATCGGGACGTTCTCTTTTTATAACATCTAGTAATGAGTTGGTAAACCCAAGAATTGCAGAAGTGTCAAGGCCCTTAGAATTAATCCGAGGATTTTTTATAAACGCATAATAGCCTCTAAAAATTAAAGCATAAGCATCGAGAAGAAATAAGCGTTTTTGTTCAGCCATAATGGGTGGTCTTTACAGTTTTTGTATTTAATCGTCATTTTGAGTGATGCCTTGTTTTTTAAGAACACTTTTGGTTTTGAAGGCATAAAACAAGAGGTATACAAAACAGGCGACAGCAATCCAATATGACGATTGAATGCTAAAAATATCGGCGAGTTTACCTTGTAATGGTGGGATAATGGCTCCTCCTAAAATCATCATAATTAAAAATGCAGACCCTTGAGAGGTATATTTTCCTAATCCAGAAATACTTAACGTAAAAATACAAGGCCACATAATGGAACAAAATAGACCTCCCGAAATCAATGCATACAAGGCAAGTTGACCTGATGCAAAAATGCCGATGAGTACTCCAATAGCCCCTAAGGTACTAAAGATTTTTAAGGTTGTAATAGGGTTGTCTTTTGCGAGAAAAAAGCCTCCAATTTGGATGGCAACACACACACTAAATAATAAAATTTCTGTTAAAGAATAGCTGCCAAAATTAACCATTAAAATCACGCCAAATGCGACATAAGGTACAAGGATGAGCAACCATTTTTTAAGTCCTTTACTGGGGTTAAACACAGAGATGGCACCAACCCAACGGCCAATCATCATACCGCCCCAATAGAGTGAGATAAATGGTGCAATTTCTGCATCATTCATGACGTCTAAGCCTAAGGGGTTTAGGTTGTTTATTTTATCAGCTACCGATTTTAAGAGTTCACCCAGATTAGATTGAATGGTCACTTCGACTCCTACATAGGTGAAGATGGCGAGCATGCCTAAAATTAACTGTGGGTATTTCATAGCACCCCAGCCTTGAGGGGATTTAGAGGCACGTGTATTGGCAAAAAACACACTTATAACAACTGCAAATAATGCAATTAAAAGTAAATAAAGTCGTTTGTTTTCGAGGGCTTCTGTTGTAACTTCTCCTCCAGTATAGGTATTAAAAATCAATCCAAAACACAGAAAGATTACAATGGTTAATGCAATCAACATGTTTTTTGCTTTATTGGCAGGTTCAAACACTTCATTTGTTTTTGTGTTTGGGAGTTTTTTAGAAAAATGAAATAGAGCTGCTGCTGCAAGAAATAAGGCACCAACTCCCAGGTATAGATATTGTATGGTGGTTAGTTTTATCTCGTTATTTAGAATCATTTGATTCAGTTCATCTCCCGATAGCGGAGTAGACCCAAAAATGATAAATGCAATGACGATGGGTCCAATGGTCGTCCCAAAAGAGTTGACACCTCCTGCAAGGTTCAATCGATGCGAGCCTGTCTCTGGATTGCCTAGCGCAATCGCAAATGGGTTCGCTGCGGTTTGTTGAAGTGAAAATCCAAGACCTACAATAAACAAAGCTAATAATACCAAATAAAACACCGAAGTATCTCCTTGTTGTGCCCCATTGACAAAGGGGTACATTAACAAGGCGCCTAGTGCCGAAATTAAGAGTCCATAGACAATGCCATTTTTGTAGCCCCAATTATTAAGAATGTCTTTTTTTACAGCACTCGATATGATAAATAATACGAGGGCTCCTAAATAATAAGCGCCATAAAAAGCAAAATCTACAAGCTGCGATTGAAATTGATCAATGCTAAAATAGGTTTTGCAAAAGGGAATGAAAACCCCATTAGAGGCGGCAATAAATCCCCAGAAAAAGAAGACAGTAACTAAGGTTGTTAATGCGGAATTGTTGTTTTTTACACTCATAATTCTAGTAGTTGTTTAGTTGAAATTCCATCGCTTTGTTGATCCTAAAAACGAAGGGAATTTATAGATTAGAAATATACTAAAATTTTACAAACCTAAAAGGATCGTTAAATAAAAATATTAATTCAATTATCATTTACTTTTGTTCTATTTTTGTGGTTGACATTATCTTGATATGATTCGATTAATAATTTTTATAGTTCTTGTTTTAGCCTTAGATTTTTATGCCCTTCAAAGTTTTAGAAGTGTGGTTAGAAATCCATGGGTCACTTACGGCTATGTGGTCATTTCATTCGCCGTGTTTGGAAATTTGGTGTTTCAGGGAATGACATTTGAAAGAGGTTCAGGAGTTAATTCTGGATTCTATCTAGCTTTCTCACTATTTGTATTGGTGTATGTCCCCAAACTAGTACTGTTGATTTTCATGTTTGGCGAAGACGTATTTCGTGTATTTGAAGCAACTGTAAATTATTTTGTATCTAAATCAGATGAAAGTTCGGCACTATTTAGTTCAAGACGAAAATTTATTGGACAATTGGCCTTAGGTATTGCCGCGATTCCGTTTATCTCCATTCTCTACGGAATTACAAAAGGGAAATATAACTTTAAAGTTTTAAAATACACATTAGAATTTGACGATTTACCTCAGGCTTTTGATGGCTATCAAATCACTCAAATAAGTGATATTCACAGTGGGAGTTTTGACAATAAACAAAAAATAGAATATGCGGTCAACCTTGTGAATGAACAACTTTCCGATGTGATTATGTTTACAGGCGATTTGGTCAATAGCCAGTCTTCAGAAATGCGGCCTTGGAAATCAACGTTTTCAAAATTAACAGCAACAGACGGTGTGTTCTCTATTTTGGGAAACCATGATTATGGCGATTATAAACGTTGGCCTTCCGATGAAGCAAAAGCAGAAAATTTTCAGGAATTACTGGATATTCAAAACGATATGGGTTTTGATTTGTTGAGGAATGAAAGTCGATTTATTGAAAAAGATGGTGATCGTTTGGCAATTATAGGTGTCGAAAATTGGGGAAAAGGATTTAAGCAAAAAGGCGATTTGTCTCTTGCGACGTCTAAAGTTGAACCGAATGATTTTAAAATCCTTTTAAGTCACGACCCTTCGCATTGGCAGTATGAGGTTGTGAAAGATCCAACGCATTACCATCTGACGTTAAGTGGTCATACTCATGGGATGCAGTTTGGAATTGAAATTCCAGGGATCATAAAATGGAGTCCTATTAAATGGCGTTATAAATACTGGGCTGGCATTTACGAAAAGGCTGGGCAGTACATAAATGTGAACCGTGGATTTGGCTTTTTAGCCTTTCCTGGGCGGGTTGGAATTTGGCCTGAAATTTCCGTTATAACGCTCAAAAAACGGGTCAATAACACTTAAACCACAGAAAATGTTATATTTACTCCAAAATAATACTTACATTTATACTATTGATGTATACAAATAAGTATCATTATCATTGAAGTTTGATAAAATAAACCCCATGATATGTCAAAATTTGGAGAGTTAATAGACGTTGAAATCCCCGTATTGTTTGAGTTTTTCACGGAGTGGAGTGATGAATCTGAAGCCATGCATGATGTGCTCAGACATGTTGCTGCTGCCATGGGTGATAAAGCCCGTGTGATAAAAATTGACGTTGAAAAAAATAAAGACCTTGCAGAGGCACTTCGCATCAAAGGACTACCAACATTGATTATTTATAAATCTGGAGACATGAAATGGCGCCAAAGTGGTGAGCTTGATGCCAATACGATCATTGGTCGTATTCAAGATTATGTTTAAATTTTTACCACGTGAAATTTAGCCGTTAAAGAATATCCTGGATATCATCTTCTACCTGAGTTTTCTCATCAGCCTCATCATCATCTTCTTCTTCCCCAGTAATTAGCCTCAGATAAGAATTAAATTTTTCCATTTCAGTTTTGATGAATTCCGCCGTTTCATATGAAGCCGTGACATCAACTAAACCTCTGTAACGCTCAATATCATTATAAATATTTTGAATATATTTAGATTGATTATACTCAGATAAGGTGCTATAATAGCTTAAGTTTTCTTGGTATTTACGACTCACGTTTAGGAATAATTCTCGTGCTTTATCAGTAGCCTCTAATTCATAATATGCACCAATGTAGGGCTCTAAAAGTGTGTAAAAACCAAACAGATCTACAGGCATTTTTTCCATCGCGAGGTCTGCAATTTCTTCTGCTTTTTCCAAATCCCCTTCTTGAATTAAAGTTTCAATAAGTCGTGCCAAGTTTCCTCGATAGGTCAAGCTATTTTTACGGGTTTCTATATCGTGGTACATTGAGGGATCGCCATTATTACCCCAATCCCAATGGGTGACCATATCGTACATTTTATCAGCATCAATACGGCCCATGTCAAAGGGGTTGTCTTTAGCAACGGCTGTTTTTATAGGAACTAATTTATAGACCAATCCATCGAGTTGTAGGTAGTCTTTCATCCAAATATAATCGTCCTCACCAAAAGCGCCACCCGAAAAATAAATAGGACGCTCCCAATTGTTATTGGCAATGATATCCAACATCAATAAGCGGTTTTTATATATCGCAGAATTTTTGATTCTAATGTCTATATAAGGCACAATAAGAGCAGAATCTTTGGCCTTTACAATGCCGTTTCTTAATACCGATTCTTTATCTACTGGGATTCTGACAAATTCTGTTGGTAAGTAGTTTGCATTTAAATCCTGTCTGCGTTGTCCACTCGTATCATAACCCTGCTCTTCTAGGATATACTTGTATTTAGTTCGAGGATCGTCACTTGTTATAAATTCTAAAAACTGATCAATATTTAGTGTATCATTAGTAACCGTCTCTTTGATGATATAATCTCTAGTCCCCCATTTGTATTGGTCATGGGTTAAGCTTGATGGAATCGGATCACTTTCGTAAGCCTTTCGTTTCATCTGATCGATATACCAATCGACATTTAATAGACTCGTACAAACAACACGCACATCTCGACGAATACCCTCAATTTCTTGAGCATACCAAAGTGGAAAGGTATCGTTGTCTCCTATAGTAAAAAGGATGGCATTTGGATCACAAGCTTCTAGATATTGCAGGGCCATAGCATTGGCTGTTTTTCTTTTAGAGCGGTCATGATCATCCCAGTTTTGACTTATCAAAACTCCTGGAACGGCAATCAAACACAATAGACTAACGATTGGCCCTAACAGTGTTGATTTTGAAAATGCACTAAGTTTTTCATAAATGGCAAACACCCCAAACCCGATCCAAAGCGCAAACACATAAAACGATCCCACTAAGGAATAATCGCGTTCACGGGGTTCAAACGGTCGAACATTGGTATAAACTTGTATGGCGATTCCTGTAAATAAGAAAAACACCAGCATAGTCCAAAAGAGTTTTTTATCTCTATTATAAAGAAAAAACAAGCCTATTAATCCCAGTAATAAGGGTAAAAAATAATACGTATTTCGAGCTTTATTGTTTAGAACATCACTAGGAAGATTGTCTTGTGAAATGCCTAAAAGATAGGAGTCTACAGCATTAATCCCGCTGATCCAATTGCCATGCAAATCAATCCGTCCCTGAACATCATCTTGGCGCCCTGTGAAATTCCACATAAAATAACGCCAATACATGTATCCAACCTGATAATCAAAGAGGTAATGTATGTTTTGAAGAAGTGTTGGTTTTTCAATGTCTATATAACGTCCGTATTTTTTTAGAAAGGCATGATAATCTTCATAATCAACATCTCCTTTGGCTACAGAATCCTTGAAGCTATTGACTAACGAACGTAATTCGTTTTGCATTTGATACTCCGACTTGATTGTGAATTCCAAAAATCCAGAATACATCATGTAGTTTTCGGCATGTTCTGAACTCCACATTCTTGGTAAAAATGACGCATGATCCGAGTTGTAGTTTTGCAAACCGTCCTTATAATCGTTCACAATCACATATTTCCCAGATATTTCGTCTTTTTCATACTTAGGCTTATCATCGATATAGGGCTCATTTTCGTCTAAGCCTACATATTGATCAGTAAACTGAGGGCCATAGAACAAATGTGTTTTTGGATACTGCTCTAGGTTATAATAGGCAAGGAGTTCTCGGGCACTTGAGGGGTTGTTTTCATTAACAGTAACATTCGCATTCGCTCGAATAGGGAGCATCAACCATGACGAAAATCCAATCACTATAAATGTGATGCATAATAGCCCTGTATTAAGACGGATATAGCTTTTTTTTCGGGTGTAGTTGAGTCCCCAATAAATGAAACCTACCAGCAGTATAAAAGCAATAATTGATCCCGAATTAAAAGGCAGTCCAACGGAGTTCACAAAAAAGATTTCTAAGGCACTAAAGTATCTAAGAATGTTGGGAGCTAAGAGTTTAAAAACAAATAATAAAATGGCGACGCCAGCGACATTAGCCAAAATAAAATTCTTTATGGTAATTGTTTTATAGTTTTTGAAAAAATAAATCAGGCTAATGGCAGGGATCGTTAAAAGCCCCATAAAATGTACCCCAAAGGATAAACCAACTACAAAAGAAATGAGAATCAGCCATTTATTTCCTCTAGGTGTAAACATTTCGTTTTGCCAGCGTAGGCCTAAATAAAACATGACAGCCAAAATGAGCGTTGCCATCGCATACACTTCCGTTTCAACAGCATTAAACCAAAAGGAATCTGTAAAGGCAAACGACAAACTCCCCACAAAAGCAGCACCTAAAATAGCGCTATTTTGACCCTTTGAGCTCTCTTTTTCTATATTAGTCACCTGCTTAATCAGCAATACAATGGACCAAAACATGAATAAAATAGTGAACGCGCTGGCGGTGGCACTCATCATATTAATCATCAAGCCTATTTGGCTGGGTTCACTTGCAAAAATCGAAAAGAAGGCCCCCATCATTTGAAAAAAGGGCGCTCCTGGCGGATGTCCTACCTGTAGTTTGGAAGAGGTTAAAATATATTCGCCAGCATCCCAAAAACTCACTGTGGGTTCAACCGTGAGGCTGTAAGTGATAAATGCGATTAAAAAGGCAAGCCATCCTAAGATGAGGTTCCATTTTTTAAAATTAAAATCCGCCATGCTGTAAAATTGAAGTTCGAGGCGAATTTAATAATAAATACCTAAGGGTTAAAAACTTTTAAGTAAACCTTAATAAATTTCGTGATAAATCGTTAAAACACATTACCCAAAAAATACGCTATGCAAATATCGACCAGGCATAAGTGTAAACAATCCTGCGAGTAGCAGGCCCGTCCAATACAATAACTTCATGGAACGTTTGTGGCGCTGAATATTTCTTTTTTTAACGGCAATTAAACTACGAGGAACGGTCCAAATGGTTAGGATGCTTAGCAAATGAATCCATCCAAAATGATTCAGGAATGTGGGCCCAACGTAGGCTTTTAGAAATAGGGAAACGATCGACGAGAAAAAAATCAGAAGCATATACACATAACCAATTTTTTTATGGAAAACACCGCCTTTTCCTGACACCACGATAAGATAAAAACCTAGTGGAAGGCAAGGGGCGATGGTGTATAAATGTAAGTCTCGTATTAACTCATACATACTTAAAGCTTTAAATCTTGATAGTTTTTCAAATTCGAAAAATGATCCTCAAATGCTTTAAGGCCTACTTTTGTAATGGAACAATTGGTTTTGGGATAGTTGTTTTCAAAGCTTTTGTCAATCGAGATATAACCGCTTTCTTTTAATTTTTTCAACTGCACACTCAGATTCCCTTGTGTGGTCTCGGTAATTTGCTTCAAATAATTAAAATCGCAATTTTCTACTTTTGACAATACAGCCACAATCATCAGACGTGTTGGGTTCACGAGTAATTTATCTAAGGGACTAAACATTCGATTTGTTGTAATAAAGAGCTAAACCTGGTAAGAAAAGTCCCAATAAAGCGGCGGTTCCATTTATTAAGAGCGAATTCACTTCTGGATTACAGACCAATAGGACGCTGCAAGCAATGACCGCTATGCCTCCGAAAGAGATTGGTTTGAAGCGAATTAAAAGCCCAGTTATAAGAAGTATGACCCCTAATAAAAATAAAATGGAATGCACTGGATTTTGATTTTTCAAGATCGAAATAACGATTAGAAGCATCCAAGCCACATTAAAAACCCCCCAAATAATTTTTAGCGCGCGTCCAATATGAGTTTCATAGCCGGTTTTTTCTCGTGTTTTGATGTTATAAATAACCGTCAATACCATTCCAATCATTGGAATTGTTATCCAAAAAATCAGAGAAGAGTAGTGGGTTTGTTGAATGTAGTCTGGAAATCCGTAATGGATCAGACTCATCAGAGCGATCAATGCACCCCAGAAAATAAAATTAGGAGCACTGGATTTTAAGTTTTCTTTTGTTTTATTAATGGTGTCATTAATAAGTTGAATTTGTTCTTGTGTTTTCATAGGTATAAGATTTAGAATAGCAAATATAAACTAGTTTATATTATAAACCAAAAAATCAAGACTAAATAAATTTAAAAATGTTTGTGCAAACAAAACTTTATTATAAATTTGCACCCTCATTAAGAGATTGGCCCATGGTGTAACTGGCAACACGTTGGTTTTTGGTACC